>JBGSVX010000139.1:0-7492 GCA_041752795.1 Terrimicrobiaceae bacterium | reverse complement strand
CCATGTCGTCGGCGACACATTTGCGAGGCCGTTGGAGGAAGAGCTTTTTCTTGTTTCTGCTGACGGTAAACTGGAGGTCACGGACGCCACAGCCGGTCGCTGGATTATTCTCCATGCGCAGGGGTGGGCGGATGCCGGGTTGACTCCAAGCTCCCCGCCTCTTCTGTTTAACTCATGGAATCAGGTCCCCGGCACCCTTGTTGTGCCTCATGAACCGGATGCGATGATTTCCTTCGCGCGAACCGAACTTCCCCGTTCAAGCACCGAGACTGGCGGGAGCGTCTATTGGACATGCCGTGCTGACGTGAATGACGAGGGATCGTTTCTGCTGACCCAATTGCCGAACGGTCCTGGAATTGTGGGACTTTTCCGCGAGGTAAAAACCGAACAGCGCATCTCCCGTTGGAGGGATTATCCTCAGCCCACTGAGATCCCCCGGAAGAGTCCGATTCTGCTGGGAGGGGGTGGCGTCAGCGTTCGGGGAAATATCTCGGGGATCGACGCGCCAGCATCCATTACACTTCTGCCGGAGGAGTCGGCTCCTGTTTATCACAGCGTGACAGGTCCCACTGGTGACTTCCATGTTCCGGGCGTTCTTCCTGGCACCTATCAGCTCACAGCTCGTGCGTTGCTCGTGCACGGAAAAGAACCTCCACCCGTCATCACATTTTCCGTGGACAAACAGGACGTGAACCTTGGCGTTGTTCGCCCCTCGGAACATACATTCCAACTGGAAGTGGACCGCCGGGTTGAGATGCCTGACGAACTTGTGGGACGTATTGTGAATACTGCAAAAAGGCAACATCCCGGAGTTGTCGAAAAAATATGGATCGGGGAATTATTTCACCCTGGTGGCAACTACGGTGCACGTATTTCGTTTGAGCCCACGGTGCAAGCGAATGACCCGACCAGCGCGATCCAGCCCATGCTCATTCTCCAAATTCCCGGTGAGTCGGTCCGCAAGCTCTACCCCGAACATGACTCCTTGGGATTTGGATTCCGCTTTGCAAACTCGGAGATTGGGCCCGGCAAAATGTTGGAATCACCAATGCGGGTTTTTCCTCTCAAAGAACGGGCCTGGTTTTTTCCACTTCAAGATGGAGTGGATTATCAAACGGCTTTTGCCCTCCTGCGCGACATTGAGGCGGACGCAATTCAGAGAATACAGTCTACGCGCGAAAGGATGCCTGATGGCTCTTGGCGAGGGTCTTCCCAAGGGGTATCAGGAAATATCACACCAAGTGTTCTGCCAACGATCACGAACATCCGCAAAGGCAAAGGCGGGAATGATATTGAAATCCAAACCCGTGATCGCCCATTCGGCGGAAGGAACTACTATTTTAAAAAAACCACCGATGGTTTCCTGCTCACGGGAGCCAGTTCGTGGGTGTCGTGAAATAGCCTGACTGCATGGCTGCTTACATGGTCTACCAACAACTGGTCTGGTTCAAACATTCAGCTTGCTCTCAATCGTGAGCAGGCGGCTTCTGAGGGCTTTCAGGTCCAGCGATTCGTGTTCCTGGATCCTGAGCGATTCCAATTTGGATTTCAAAACCTGCAGTTCCAACTTGAGTTCTTGGATTTCCGTTGAGGTCGAGTTTTGTTTGCTCTCGGTTTGGTTTATGACTCCGAGCATTTTTTCAAAAAATGGCCAAAGCAGTTTTAGCAACATGCGCCTGAGGAAAAAGATCAGCGGGTTGCATGGCACGCGGAGACTGTGAGATTTGAGTTCCAGAATGGTCATGGGATTTGGTCACTTTGTTGGAGGAAATACTGGGCGGCAAGATTGTGTTTCATAAGGGTCAAGGCGGTTTCCTTCCAGAGTTGAATTCTGCGGTCTCTGAATGGAACTGCAGCCCCGGCAAGGATCTTTTCAATCTGATCAAGACAGGTTTTGAAGGAAAGATCCTGCCTCGTGATTTTTTGACAACACATCCCGAGGTTTGCGAGGTCGATCCGTCCGGTCATGATATCCGTCATGGCTTGAAGCAATCCCTCAGTCGTGCGTTCGATTTTCAGGCAGTGCACCCCGTGCACCAAACGTTCCGCAATTCCGCAGGTTGCGGTGATGACCGGCAGGCATCCCATGGAGGCAGCCTCCACCGGCGCAAAACCAAAGGGCTCCCGCTCCCAAGTTGGGAAGAGAAAGGCATCCGCTTTCTCATAAATTGAGAGCAGGTTCTGCTGGGGTTGGGGGCCATGAAAGCGGACATGGTCTGCCAGGCCGACCGCTTTGCAGTGGTCAATGTAATGGCTGATATTTCCAGGCCCGTATAGATCGATTTGGAATTTGGTGAGTCCATTGCCGGTGAGCCTCTGTGCGGCATTGAGAATGAGGTCCACGCCCTTTTTGTTGTCCATGGTTCCCGCATTCACAAACCGCGTGATGTTCCCTGCCTGGTAGGAGCGGGTCATCACGGGACGGTTTGTATCGACCCAACCGGGAATGATTTCGAGGTGACCAGTGAAGGTGATGCCCGAGAGGCGTTTGATCTCATTGAGGAGATTCTGGCTCATCGCGATGATTCTGCCCTGACGGTAGATTTCGCCGTGTGCGGCATGGAAAAGGGAGAGAGCCGGGAGGCCCATGCCGCGCCGCATGGCCGCCGGAACATCATCCATCAGATGAAACACCCATGGGATTTCAAGCCGGTTGGCCGCATCCAGCAGTCCCATGCCTCCGATGCCGATGAGATTCCAAAAGTAAATGCAATCCGGCCTGAGTTTGGTGATCAACTCGGTAAAGACGACCGTGTTGGTTATGTTGCTCAGCGAGGACTCAAAGCGTCTCAGCACTCCGTGGTGACCGTTGATCTGTGCGGAGTGAAAATTTCTGAGGGTCAGGGTTCTCTGCACATATGGTGGATCGTTTTCTCCCGGATAGTGCGAAGGGGAGGTGAGGACATGAACCGAATGCCCTCTTTGCCGGAGACCTTCCACGGTGTTTTTGCAGGCAGTCTCATACCCGCCCAACTGAAACGGAGGATACAAATTGGAAAGCACGAGGATTT
Organism: Terrimicrobiaceae bacterium; assembly: GCA_041752795.1. Lineage (GTDB taxonomy): Bacteria > Verrucomicrobiota > Verrucomicrobiia > Chthoniobacterales > Terrimicrobiaceae > JAJTZA01. The sequence goes on along the minus strand of JBGSVX010000139.1, from coordinate 4,481 downwards.
TCATGGGGTATCCGCCGGCTCCTGCTGTTCGAGAATCTTTTGGTAAAAGTTGAGGATTTTTTCTCCCACGCTTGGAAAACTGAAATGACTGCGAACGTGGTCATGGGCCCGGAAAGGAAAGTCCTCCGACCTCTTGGTTGCAAACGCCTCCTTAATCAAAGCCGCACACTCGTCATCGCTGCGGAACACTTTTCCGAACGGGGTTCCTTCGACGAGTTCCGGCAGGGAACCACCATCCGACAGGCAGACAGGCAGACCGCAAGCCATGGCCTCCAAGGTGGTGAGCCCCATCAATTCCGGCTTTCGCACCCGGTTCCCATAGCAGTCCAAATGTGTTGAGGCCTGGAGAAAAATCGAGGATTTGCGGTAATACGCAAGCAAGTCGTTGTCGTCGGCTTTATGGACAAACACCACATCTTTTCCTCTCGCTAGTTGTTTGAGCAGTGTCAGGTAGTCGTTATGGTAGGGCCTCCCCACCACGTAAAGGCGGATGCCTTCGGGTAGGCACCGGATGAGACGGTCAATGCCCTTGTGTGGCAGAATCCTGCTCACACAGATTGCCGATCCCGGCTCACGAAAGATCGTTGGATCCGGAGAAAAGAAGTCGGTGTCAACCGGGCCCAACAACACCTCATGGGACCCAGAAAATTGTCCGCAGAGCAAAGATTTTGCATAGTGAGAAATGGAGAGCACCCCGTCACAAAGCTCCAATCCCTTGTCCTCAAGCAGGAGTTCATTTTCTCCGGCTCCGAGGTCTGTGCCCACAACGGGCAGCCCAAGGGTTTTTGCCACACTTAATACGAAGGCCCCGAAATTTGTCAAAATCTGATGGATATGAACAAGGTCAAATCCATCGAGGGCGTCCCACAAATCGTTGCTCGCGGCCTGCATGACTCCTCCCTCAGGATGGTGGTTTTTCAGGATTCTTACGGGCAGAGAGTTCCACTCAAAGGCCTCCCGGGCTGGGCCGATGCTGAAAATTTCCTGATGGATTTCTCCCCGAATGGCCGGGGCGGTTGTGTTCAGTGCTCGGGCCAGATTGTAAACGTAACGCTCACCGCCTCCGATCACTGATTTCTCAGAAAAGATTGTCGGTGTGAGGTGTGCGATTTTCATCAATCACCATCTCTCGTATTGCCATCTACGTCTTTTGGCAATGGCGGGATCACTCCTGCATGGACAATTCAGAGTTCCGCCAACTCCACGGCGTGATGATCTTTGACCACTTCCGAGGCTTCTGGATACTCGAAAATCCGTCCCTCAAAATTCCGGATCACCACTTTTTCCTGGTCATGATACAGGGTATAGCCGGGACCAACGGGAACTTTTCCTCCGCCTCCGGGTGCATCAATCACAAACTGAGGAACTGCATAGCCGGTTGTGTGGCCACGAAGGGATTCAATGATTTCGATGCCCTTGGCCACGCTGGCGCGCAGGTGGGCAGAGCCTTTGATCAGGTCGCACTGATACAAATAATACGGGCGAACCCGGCACATCAGGAGCTTCTGAACGAGTTCGCGCATGATCGAGGAATCATCATTCACGCCGGAGAGCAGCACACTTTGATTGCCAAGAGGAATGCCTGCATCTGCCAGACGGCCAAGCGCCTCCCGGACTTCGGTGGTCAGTTCCCTCGGATGATTGACATGCACGCTGATCCACAGGGGATGATATTTTTTCAGCATGGCGCAAAGAGCCGGCGTGATGCGTTGCGGCAGGAAAATGGGGACGCGGCTTCCGATGCGGAGAAATTGAATGTGAGGGATCGCGTGCAGACGTGAAAGAATGGCCTCCAACCGGCTGTCCGAAAGCAGCAGGGCATCGCCACCGGAGAGCAGCACATCACGAATTTCGGTGTGGGCTTCAAGATATTTGAAAGCCTCTTCAAAGTCTGTATGAAGTTCCTGCTCGCCGACGCCGCTCACGACCCGGCTCCTCGTGCAATACCGGCAGTACGACGCACAGCGGTCGGTGACCAAAAATAGCACGCGGTCCGGGTATCTGTGAACCAGCCCCGGTGCGGGCATGTGACTGTCCTCGCCGCAGGGATCGGCCATTTCCCATGAAGCGGTGGTGGCCTCTTCGGCCCGGGGGATGACCTGACGCCTGATCGGACATCCCGGATCATTCGGGTCGATCAAATTTAAAAAATGGGGAGTGACGGAAAATGCGAGTTTCCCGCGGGCAAGCAGGATCCCGGCGCGCTCGGAGGGGTCCAAATCAATCAGGCCGGAAACCTGTTCAAGCGTGGAAACCCGGTTCCGGAGTTGCCATCGCCAGTCGTTCCATTCGGCTTGCGGCACATCCGGCCAGTGGCCCGGGGCAGGGGTTGAGAATGAAATGGGTTGCGAGACCGGAGCCTCGGCGGGTTTGGGCAGACTGGACATTGGTGGTGGGGCGAAAAATAAACCGGTCGGGGAGGATGTCAACTGGGTGATTCTACGTAGTGGCGCTTGGTCAGGTGAGAAGGCTGCCCGGGAACTTGCAGCCAATAGACTCGTTGTGCGTGCAAAGCGCGGTCCTGCCAAGCAGGACCCTCCAACGGAGGGGAGTAGCGTAGAGCGTGATCATGCGAAGGAACTCCTTTGGAGGGCTCTGCTTGTCAGAGCCGCCATTCGGCCAAGAGGGAGGCCCGGACAAACCTTGCCACCATTCAAAGGCCAGTTTCTATTTGTTGCCACCTGATTTTGTCATCTTGATGTAGTCCCTGAGCGCCTGTTGCCATGGCCGGGGTTCATATCCCAAAAAACCAGCCAGCTTGCGGCAATCCATCACCGTGTAAATTGGCCGCACCGCACGAAATGCAGTCATGGTGCTCAGCGGAATGGCATGAACCGTTTTCGTCTGCAACGGCCACCCCAATTCCTCTGCAATGCAAAGAGCCTCCTGACCGAACTCCGCCCATGAACAGGTGCCGGAATTGCAGGCATGATGAAGGCCTCCCGGTGCCCCTGGTTCCAGAAATGGGGTCATCCACTTTCCAATGTCTTCCGTGTAAGCCGGGCTCGAAAATTTGTCACCGACCGCTTCGACGTGTTCGTTTTCCATCGCACGTTTCAAAATCATGTCCACAAAGGATGGTTTCTCCGGCCCAAAAACCCAGGAGACCCTCACAGAAAGGTGGTGCGGTGACGCGGAAATCACGGCCATTTCCCCATCCAATTTGGTGCGTCCGTATTCCGAAACCGGAATAGCCGGATCCTCTTCGGAATAAGGAGAGGACGCCTTGCCATCGAAAACATAATCGGTCCCAAAATGTATGAGTCGGGCTCCCTTTTCTGCTGAGAGTTTGGCCATGATCTCTGGAGCGTGGGCATTGACCCTGCGGGCGAGGTCCGGTTGGTCCTCACATTGCTCCAAGGAGGTCGCCCCGGTGCAATTGACGAGCACATCAAAGTCACGGGATTTGAGAAATGAGGTCAGAGCTTCAAGATCCGAAACATCAACCTCGGCGCGTGAAACGGCCTCCAGGTCATGATCGGAGGACCAGCATTTTGCGAGCGCGGCACCCAAACGCCCACGGGATCCAAGGAGCAGAATCTTTGTCATGAAGGGCTTAGTTCCTGGCTTCTGTGATTAGAGCGGCCCCGATCATACCCGCCTCATTTTGTAGTAGGGCTGCCGCGATTGGCACGCTCACATGCGTTTTCAGATAAGGAATAAACTTATCCGCCTTTTTGCTGATTCCTCCGCCAATCAAAAACAGGTCGGGAGAAAAAAGTTTTTCGAGTTCCGCGAGATATTCCCCGAGTGCGCCTGACCACTTTTTCCATGACAGGCTTTTCTCTTCCCGCACGCGTTCGGAGGCTCGCAATTCGGCGTCCTTGCCACGGATTTTCAAATGACCGAATTCAGAGTTTGGAAGCAGGCGTCCATCCAAAAAAATCGCGGATCCAATGCCGGTTCCCAGAGTGAGAAGAATCACGACCCCTCGCACATCCCGCCCATTGCCAAACCGCATTTCGGCGATTCCCGCCGCATCGGCATCGTTGATCACAGAGACAGGCTGCCCTAACGTCGTACTGAAAAGTGCCCCCGCGTCCGCATTCACCCAATGCTCGTCCACATTGGCGGCGCTCAGGATTTTGCCATTTTTCACGATGCCAGGAAACGTGACGCCCATCGGGCCCTCATATTGGAAGTTGGCAACAATTTGGGAAATGACCCCCGCGACAGCATCCGGTGAAGAGGGTTGGGGAGTCGGAATCCGCAGGCGACCGGTCAGGAGTTTTCCATTTTCCGTGTCAACGAGCGCCCCCTTGATTCCTGAACCGCCGATGTCAATTCCGAGTCGTTGTTGCATTGGGACCTCTTCGTGAAGAGGGCATCTATATTAAAAATTCAGAAAAAAGCCAGCATGGATTCCCTCCAAAAAAATCCGCTTGGCTGGGAAACTGGTTGGTTCATTCTTTGCGGTTCCATGTCGCGTCCAGTTGTTGCCAGCTATTGCACCACCTTCCTCAAGCGGGAAATGCTCCACA
>JBGSVX010000138.1:0-2495 GCA_041752795.1 Terrimicrobiaceae bacterium | reverse complement strand
TCGTCTATCTGGGACAATTCGGTGACAATTTCGGCCCCGGAAAACACACGCTGACGACGGATAACATTCCGGTGCTCACTAGGTTGAAAGGGTGGAAATATGGTTTCCAGTCCCCGTTCAAAGCGGACGTTTATTACGTTACGACCCGCCTTTTCACCGGCAACAAATGGGGCACTGCGAATCCTGTGATGATGCGTGATGCGGACTTTGGTGTGGTTCGGATGCGGGCGTTTGGCATTTTTGATTTCAAAATTGTGGATGCACCGGTTTTCCTCAAGGAAGTCGCCGGCACCGATCATCATTTCCGTTTGGACGAATTTGCAGACACCATGCGCTCGCGAATCGTGAGCATTTTCAGTGAGGCGCTCGCCTCGGCCGGTGTGCCTGCGTTGGACGTGGCGTCCCGCTACTCGGAACTTGGCGAGGCGCTGTTGCCTCTCATCAATCCGCAGGTCATCACAAAGTATGGCATCGAGATCACCAGCTTCATCGTTGAAAATGTGTCTGTTCCTCCCGAGGTGGAAGCCGCAATCGACAAACGCTCAAGCATGGGCGCGATCGGCAACCTCAACGATTACGTGAAATTTCAGATGGCTGAATCCATGACCAAGGGAGGCGCAGAAGGTGGCGGGTCCCCGGCCGCATCAGCCGCGCAAATGGCAATGGGCTTCGGAATGGCTCAGGAAATGATGAAGACCATGCAGACCCCGCAAGGAGCCACGCCGGTTTCCGCAGCACCCACTGGAATCCCTGATCTCATGAGCCCGGCGGAAGCAGCTCAAATCCTTGGCGTCACGGAGGCCGACGTGATTTCTTCGATTGACGCCGGAGACTTGAAGGGAAAGAAGATCGGAGCCGCCTACCGAATATCCCGTGCTGCGCTCGACGCCTTTCTGGCCGAGTAGCTGAATGCCGCCATGGCCGAAGTCAGCGCTCTACGCAAACATCCCTGTCCGGAATGCGGCGGGGATGCGGAGTGGAATCCAGCCAAAAAAGCGCTCACCTGCCCGTATTGCGGAACCATCCTGCCATGGAACGACGGGGTGGATCCTATGGGCGCGGTCATCGTCGAACACGATCTGGAAACAGCCCTCTCATCGATCTCTCCGGACAACCGGGGCCTCAAGGCTGAGAAAAAATCTGTCAAATGCGAAAGCTGCCAGGCCATCAGCATTTTCGACCCGGAACGTGCTGCCCAACGCTGCGACTTCTGCGGCTCCCCATCAATTGTCGCGGTGGACGATCTGAAAGATGCTGTGACGCCAGAAAGCCTGCTGCCGGCCGTGCTTCCCTCCACTCAAGCGCGCGACTTGCTCCGCACGTGGTATGGCAACCGGTGGTGGGCGCCGACCAAATTAAAACGTGTCGCGCTCACGGACACGCTGCACGGCATTTATCTCCCCTACTGGACCTTCGACGCGCACGTCGATGCCCAATGGACTGCTGAGTCCGGTTATCATTATTATGTCAGCGAGAGCTATCGCGATGCGAACGGAAAAACTGCGACGCGGCGGGTGCAGCGAACTCGTTGGGAGCCGAGTGCCGGCCAATTGTCGCATTTCTTTGATGATGATGCCGTGCCGGGAACGACCGGGGTGCACACCAAATTATTGCGGCAAGTCGAGCCGTTTCCCACCACCAATGACCTCAAGCCCTATGAACCCGCCTACGTGCGCGGGTGGACGGTGGAACGCTATCAGGTCGATCTTCGCCAGGCCTCGCAGGTCAGCAAACAGCAGATGGACGCCACGATCCACGACCTTTGCTCACGCAGTGTCCCGGGCGACACCCAGCGGAATCTGCAAATCGTATCGACCTATCAAGGCCGCACGTTCAAGCATATCCTCGTTCCCGTCTGGCTCGCAACGTACACCTACGGAGCAAAGTCTTTTCAGGTCGTAGTCAACGGCTACACGGGGAAAATGGCCGGCGAGTACCCGCTAAGCTGGGTGAAAATCACGATGGCGATCCTCGCCGTGCTGATCATAATATTCCTCTTTATTTCGCTGAATCAATCGTAGTAACCTGATAGAACCTGTTCAATCCGATGGTGAGTCGCATAGGAAATTTTTGCTAATGGCTTGGGAGGCTGTCACATGTCCTCAATGCTCCGCACCGCTGCCGCGTGTGGCACTTTGGCGTTCAGTGAAATGTGCCTCTTGCGGTGCACTCATCACCAAGACGGAATCGCTGATCAAACGGGAGACATTTCGGCAAGCGCCCATGCGTTCGAGACGTCCGGAGTTGGGGCATGTCATTCAGTGTGGTGGCCAAAGTTACAGTCTTATCAATCGCCTTGGTGAGGGACAGATTTCTGAAGTGCATCTGGCACAGCGCATCGGTCCCATGCCTTTTCTGGCTGTGATTAAACTTTCCCCCGGGGGCAAATCTGCGGAATGCCATGAGCGTGAAGCCATGGTGCTGCGAGAACTTGCCTGCGATGGAGCGGACGCCAACTTCGTTCAGTTGTTGCCAGAGGTGGTCGCTGTGGGTCC
>JBGSVX010000137.1:0-4482 GCA_041752795.1 Terrimicrobiaceae bacterium | reverse complement strand
AAAAGTCGTTTAGTCAATATATATTACGATAATAATTTACTTATTACTTGCTACATTTTTGGGCATATTCATTGATTTTCAACGACTTATAAAAAAATTAGGGGGAAGTTAGGTTAGAGCCTCGCTGATTGGAGCCGGCGTCTTTTTTTGTTGGGAAATGACCACTGCCATTGGCAGACTTCTCGTGAAGAGTTTCACGGGTGAAGATACGCATTGCGCTGGCGATTCCAATGGCTTCCATCTTACCCACAGAGCCCTTGGGGCTGTTAACCTTTTAACTGGCTTTCGAAAAAAATCCTGTTGTCGCCAAGATTGGGTGCCCGTATTTGTCCTCCGTATGCAAGTCTCTGATTTTGCTCCTGGAACCCGGTTTTTCTTGATTGGCACCGAGCCATACTCGTTCTCGCCTCCAGAAGTATTCCCTGGAGAGCCGGTTTTGACCAACTGGGATGAGGGGCTGCCAACTGTTGTTTCGTTATCAGAATTGGAAAAAAATCCCCCCATTCCAATTTCCTTTGAGTATTTCTCAGATTGGGTCAAGCGGATGGAGCATGACTCAGAGGCCAAAAGGGCCAATTGATAAAGCGCTCAAATCACTTTTCTGAGATCGGTAGCAGAGATCGGAAACGGAAGCCCTATATAGGCTTCCCTTCCGTTTCCTAACCAGCCACTGCGGAAGGAATTGAAAATTTCCGGAAAATTTCCTCATTTTCCGTCATTCCTTCATCTCGTGGAAAGCCGGCTGGTATTTTCCATCCGGGGTATGCTCGATTACACCAGCTTGGCGCATTTCCTTGATGCGGGTTCGGGCCGTTCTGTCGGTCACCCTTTCCGCTGTCATTATTGCAGCCTCAAGTTCGCCGTGCGTCATTGGCCCATTGATAACTTCATCGGCAAGTTCCTGGAGCTTGATTGTCTTCGCCGCGATTTTCTTTGCGATGCGCCGATTGCTTGGATCGGAAACGGTGACGTGCATACCATGATCCTTGTCAAACTGGAAATACACCGCCTCAGCTTTCGGCCAGTGGCAGGACCTCGCCTGCCGGGCGTGCATTGAAACTACTTCATCGGCGCCTTTTTCGATTACAATCGAAGTCTGAGCCTTTCGCTCAAGCTGACTTCCAAGGTGCCCCCGTGTCTTGCCTGTTTCAGTGTTTGGGTTTTCATGGAGAACACATAAGATCATACATTGGTGGATGTCCGCCAATGCGTGCAGCTCGGCAACAATGGCAAAGCATTCCTTGGCATCATTTGGATCCAGCGCGATGTCGGCAACCCCGTCTATTATCACAGAGTGAATTCCCCCATGGATTTCTGACGCCCTTGCCATTTCCTCTTTGATCCCAAGTCGCCGGGTTTGCACGTCAATCGTCAGCAAGCTGTACGTCCGAAAATGCTCAGGCATGTCGTGGAGCCCGCCACGTTGCCTCACGGCGCGGGCAACAACGTCAAAGTGATCGCATCTTGATTGCTCAGTATCGAAATGCAGAATCGCTTTTTTCTGGGGATTTGAAGACTGGAACCCGAAACAGTCGCCAGTTCCTCCCAATGATATTCCAATGATCGCCCCAATGACCGCAGTTTTTCCACTTTTTGCCTGTCCTTGAAGTTGCACGAGATTGCCTGCCTCACCAATTCGCCGATCCCCAACACTTAAAATCGTTGGTGGTCGAGGGGGCGGGGTGTCAAGGGATTGGAGGCGACAACCATCCAAGGCCCTCAATGCGGTCTCTCTCCTTTCCTGGTCCTTTTCAGATGAAAAGGACTCGGTTTCCTCATCTCTGAAAAACGAGAGGTCTGGATTCCCGGTTTTTGGATATCCCATTTCTCCGCTGGATCGCCTGAGGCTTGCGAATTTGTCTTTCAGACTCAGGTGGGGGTGAGTTGCATATAGCTTGATCATATAATTTGATGTGGTTTTCCGCTCGCCGGCAGATTTGAGAAAAGGATTGCGCACTCGATGCGCTCCCGGAGGGATTCCCATTGGTTCGGGTCAATGTGACAAAAGTCATTCAGGTCCTTCACCGGCGTTCCGTCCGCTTTGTAGAAGCCATCGAAGAAATAGCCTTCCACGATGGAACCAGCCTCCACCAGCTGACCAGCCCAGCGCTCGGCAGCGTCCTGCCCAGCCTTGTCCGTATGACCGAAAATCCTGACTTTATGGCGAGCGAACAACGGAAGTGCATTGGGCGGGATCCGATGTGATGCACCAAGCATCGCGACGGGCGCAACCTCATCCAGTGCGTCCGCTACCCATGCCAAGTGCATTGCAGCCAGAAGATCCGGTCCGCCTTCGCAGAGGGCAATTGCAGGGAATGCAGAGGCATCCCTGAGCCCGACCGGCCAACTCGCTTCAGACCCAGGCATGGTCCAGGCTTTTGCACCAACTTTCTCCCATGGCTTTCCATCCAATCGACGGGCTTGCGCGTTCCGCCGAGATGCGTCCGATATGACCCATGCGCGGCCCTCCCGCGTCTCTGTGCTATTCAGAAACCCTCGTTCAGCAGCAAAGGAAATACCTTCTACCGACAACCCACGCAACTCCGCAATCTGGCGCATCTCCTCTGAAGTTGGTTTGTGAAAGGGTGGCCACCCGGCACGTTTCCGGGACTGCTCCTCAAAGTGCGAACTCCGGTCATGCCAAGGCTGCTCCGGTGCGCGGTTGGGTGTTTCGCCTACTACTCGCAGGATTTCAGCCAAACTCCTCACAGCCTCACTGACTGGAATGCGCTTTGCCCGTGCAAAAAAGCTGATCTGGTCAAGATGTTCGCCTGTGGACCAGTCCGTAAATAAATCCCCTTTCACCGTGCAACTTGGCGTTTGGTCAGGGCGGAAAGGGCTCCGGAATTTAACAGAATTTTTATTTGGGAGGTCGATACCAAGTAAGACGGCCGCCTGCTGAAGGGAAATCCGTTTTTTGATTTCGTGGCAAAGGGACTCACTCATTGTTCCCTCTCCTCGACTTCATAAATCAAGCGAAGAGCGTCCTCTTTCTGGATACCCAATGATTGAATCCATTCCTCAAACTCCTCGGAACTCAGGGCCACAAGGGCGAGACGGATTGCTTCTGGTGGAACGGTTGACAATGAACTGGGGGCATTCATTCTCCGAATTCCCGGTATCTCGCCATCAGCTTCTCATTGTCTTCACGCCCTGTAGGAATGCCAATGAATGCGAGAAAGGAAATGGGTGCTGGCATTCTGAACAGCCAGTAACGAATGGCCGTGATTGATCTTTTGCGAAAGGCCGCAATGTTCTGAATCAGGACAGACTTTTTGCCCGGTTCAACATTCTCAAACGTCTTTGGCTGCGGCTTCATGGTTTTTTCCCGGGCTGATCAACCTCGGCATCCTCACGTGTCCGGACCGCTCGCCGAAGGGTCTCATCAAAAAGTTCACGGGCACGATCCTCGACCAAAAGCTGAAGCTGCTCCGCGAGCCGGCGGACTCTTGGATGCATCGCAGGCCCGAGGTTTATCGGGATAAGGGGTGAAGGTTTGGATTTCATCGTGAAACCTCCTGAGCCTCGCGCTCGATGCGTTCGATTTCTTCGATAGCAAATCGGACTGATCGTCCGATTCTCATCGCTCTGATGCGTCCCTCACGCCGCCATCGGCGCAATGTCAGCTCACACACTCCCCAACGATCCGCGAGTCTCCTCGGGCTGAAATGGGCCTGTTCGTTTGTTGTTGATGTTGCGTTCACAAACGACATCAAACCAGAACGAGAAAAACGTTATTTCCCCAAAGCTATTGAAAAAAAATCAACCCTCTTTCTTCCAGTGAAGGTGCGCTATAATCCGCTGCTGGATAGCCTCTCTTATATCCCTCTCTGTTGTCTTGGGACCAAGGTAATCCCGCAAGAAGAATGATGCCTCAGGGTATTTTATTTTGTTCTCTGCTCCCCATTCTTTGACTTTTGCTTCCAAAGAAATTACGCCTCGCCGCAAAACGTTTTCAGTTGAGATAACAGTAATGCGAAGTTCAAAGATTTGCTCACATCTGCCACCTGTCTCCCAATCAAGCCACTTTAGAATCAAGTTTCCAATTTCTAGCCGATCATCAAACCCACTCCTAGTCCGAAAATATTCAATTGACTCTGAAATGCCGATTTGGGGGCAATCCGCAGGGAGTATCGAAAGCAATTCATCAACTCTCTCTTTAAAAATATCCGGAGCTGGGTCGTCTGAAGCAAGGCACTTCGCGACTGCTTTCATATGCAACAAAGCAGAACCAATCGTACCCGTCCACTCGTTATAAACATTTGTCTGCGTCCATCTTGGGTCCTTTGCGCCGGGCGAATTTTTACACACTACATTCAATAGAGACCCATTACCAACATGTGCTAGTGTAGTGTTTCAGAAATATCTACACAAAACGATGCGGGTGTGTATCCTTACCGCATGGCCAGACCGATCCGTGCGCTTGTAATCGATTCCGACCAAATGAATGGGCTCAAATCACTCACCGGGCGACGCTCCAGT
>JBGSVX010000136.1:0-3607 GCA_041752795.1 Terrimicrobiaceae bacterium | reverse complement strand
GGACAAACGGTCATGTTTTATGCTCTGGCGGCTGAGCAAAAACTGTTTGATGACAAGGTCTCCTTGAAGTTCGGACGCTTTTCAACCGGGGACGATTTTGCGTCTTCCCCGTTCTATTGGCTCTATATGAACAATGGGATTGATGGCAATCCGCAGGCCCTGCCAGTCAATACCCAGTTCAGCGCCTACCCATGGGCGGTGTGGGCTGCCCGGCTCAAAATCCAGCCCACCCCGGAATGGACCGTACAACTCGGGGCCTATCAGGTTTCCGACCGTGTTTTTGACCGGACTTATCATGGCCTCGATTGGAGCATCCGCCCGAATGATGGCGTCCTGCTCATCAGCCAATTCGGATGGTCCCCGGAATTTTTCAAAAAGCCCGTGGAAACAGAATCAGATGGAAAATCTGTTGCCTCCGGCAAGTCCGTTGCCTCAGGCAAGTCCGCAGGCAAATCGGTCGCTCCCGCAAAAATGGAAGGGCTTCCCGGAAACTATTGGTTCGGCGCGTATTATTCGCCATGGCAGTTTGCACAATTTGGCACGGATGAAACGGCCACAAATTCTTATGGATTTTACTGGCATGCGGACCAAATGATCTTCCGTGAACGCCCGGGATCGGATCAGGGCCTGACCCTTTGGAGTGCGTTTGTGCTTTCGCCGCAACAAAACATTGCGAAGCTGCCATTCCAATTTAATGGTGGTCTTGCCTACAAGGGCCTTGTCCCGACCCGCGATGAGGACCAGACGGTATTCGGAATTGTGTATGGAAAATTCAGCCGGAACTATGCGCGCTCGGTCAACGAAGTTGGTGGCGGCTATCCCCAATACGAGATGGTTCTCGAACTCGGCTACCGGGTTCAGCTCACCAAATTCGCCTACGTGCAGCCCGACCTCCAATGGGTGATCAATCCCGGGGGAACGGGAAATATCCCGAATGCCCTCGTGTTGGGAGCACAAATGGGCGTGACCTTCTGATCGGGGTTCAGCTCAGCAAACTTTCCACAAGTTCCTTGCGGGGATCGGGGCCGATCACAGCGGCGGTGCATTTGGAAAAATCAAGGCATGCAATGGCTGCTTCCGTGATTTCTTCAGCCGGAACAGCCCGCAGTTTTTCGTGAACAATCTCGGGGTCCTGGATTTCCTCGTAAATAAGGACGGACGTGCCGGCCCGCATGTTTTGGGCGGAGGTGCGTTCGAGGGACATCCGGCTGATTCCGATGGCGTATTCTTTGGCCCTGCGGAGTTCAGCGGGTTTGGGTGGCACCGATTTCAGGCGCTCGGCTTCAGCACGAATGAGACGCAGGGATTTTTCTAGGTTGGCCCCATCGAGGCCGAGGGAAATATTGAGCATGCCCGTGTCAGCAAAAGCATTGGGGTGCGAACTCACCGAGTAGCACAATCCCCGGCGCTCGCGAAGTTCCTGAAACAAGCGCGAGCTGCCATTGCCACCGAGGATCACATGCAACAAATGCAGGGCATAGCGGCGTTCATCAAAGTGGCTCGTGGAGGGAAGCCCGATGGCAACCTGGGTCTGTTGGGTGTCGCGTTTTTCGACCACAACCTTGGCACCCGATGGAGCCGGTGGCGCGGGAAGAGCCTTGGGTCGGCGGCCTTTGGGCAGCGCGGAAAGCAAACGGGAGGCCTGTTCGACGACCTCCTCGTGCTTCACGCAGCCCGCGGCAGTAAAGACCGTGCTGCCTGTGTGGTAGTGGGTCTGACGGTAGTGCAAGAAATCTTCCCGCCCCATTCCTGAAATGGATTTGAGGGTGCCGGTCAGCGGGCGTCCGAGGGCATGACCCGGCCAGTGGTTCTGATTCAGGATTTCCTGCACATGGGAGGCGGGTTCGTCCTGATACATGAGGATTTCTTCTCCGATGACCCCCCTCTCCCGCTCAATGTCCTGAGATGCAAATCGGGGATCCACATACAAATCGCAGAGCACTGAACAGAGCCGCGGGAAAAACTCCGAGGCCGCCACCGCATAGTAGCAGGTTTTTTCCTCGGTTGTGTAAGCATTCAAATCGCCTCCGACTCCCTCGACCTCTTCCATGATGCGACGCGCGCTTCGCCGAGAAGTGCCTTTAAAAAGCATGTGCTCGATAAAGTGCGAGATGCCATTCAGACGGGCGGGTTCATGGCGTCCGCCGACCCCCGCCCAGATACCGACAGAGACCGTGGCGGCATGAGGCATTTCACAAGTGGCGATTCGCAGGCCTCCGGGAAGCGTGGTCAGATGAGTTTTCATGATGTTTGGGAACGAAGGATAGCGTCCGCGAGCAGGAGATCTCCCGGAACGGTGAGCTTGAAGTTTGGGAAGGCATTTTCGACAAGCACCGCCGGCTTGCCAAGTGCACGCAGCGCAGAAATTTCGTCAGAGTGTCCCGACGGCAGATTCAGCAAATCGGAAAACCTCAAAATTTGCGGGGTTTGAACACGCCAGAGATTTTCGCGGGGAACGGGCTCAAGCACGGTGCCGTCCTCTGCGCAGCGGTGAAGAGAATCCGCGCAGCGTTCAGCGAGTGCTGCGGCGCCATGTTGCATGGCCAGATGAAACCCAAGGGAAATTTCCTCTGCCCGAATCATTGGGCGCGCCGCATCATGCACGGCCACAAACTCCGGTGGACCATCCGGGAGAGCCGCCAATCGAGAAGCTCCCGAACGCACGGAATCACAGCGTTCGCCGCCCCCGGCGCAAACCGCCGTCACTTTGGAAAAATCTGAAGCCAATAACCGGAATTCGTCCTCACGCCCTGCCGGACACACCAACACCACCCACCGCACCTCTCCACAGGCCTGCATGGCTTCCAAAGAATACGAAATCGCGGGGCGTCCGCCAATCAATGACGTCAATTTGTCAAACCCCATGCGGCGGCTGGATCCTCCGGCCACCACCAAGGCATCAAGAATGGGGCGCAGACCGCTCAAGAAAGCTGACGCTGAACTTCCTGACTGAGTGCCCGGCCATCGGCCCGACCAGCGGCTGCGGCTGATACCAATTTCATGACCGCACCCATTTGCTGACGGGAGGTCGCCCCGGCCTCTGCAATCGCGGTTTTGACGAGTTGTTCGATATCGCCGGCGGACAGACCGGAGGGAAGGTAGTTTTCCAACAAAAGGATTTCCGCACGCTCCTTGTCCGCAAGTTCCGTGCGTCCGCCCTTCTCAAATCCTTCAATCGAATCCTGACGCTGTTTAATTTGTTTGCGAATGACCGCCGAGGCCTCGGAGTCTTCAAGCAGGGTGCCGGCTCCGCCCTTTTCAATGGCGGCATTCATTAATGCCGATTTGAGCATGCGAAGCACCCCGAGCAACGCAGCGTCCTTTGCCCTCATGGCGTCCTTAATTTCACTATCAATCCTGGCTTGGAGAGTCATGGCACCATTCTTAGCCGCTGCCCCGCCTGCGGTCAAAGGGAGATATCGTGGCCATCAGCGGGAAAGGGGCGCCTCAAATCCTTACGAAATGTGCGATGCGGGTTGTAGCAGCAGGACTTTTTGTAGTGCGGCCGCGAAGCTGACGCTTTCCAGTGTGCATTGTTGGCGGAAAAAGCGTCGCGGGAATGAAAGGGCTGCGCGCGAGTGAGAGTTCTCGCTTCTGAAGCCCAAAC
>JBGSVX010000135.1:0-2361 GCA_041752795.1 Terrimicrobiaceae bacterium | reverse complement strand
CCCGCCCGCAAGGCTTCGCGTAGCGATGCGGGCGTGGCACTCCTGCAGACGCTAGGCATCAGCGTTGCGGGCATGCACTGCAAAATCGGGCTCTCTTGGAGGGGCCTGCTTGTCAGGACCGCCAATTCCGAACGGCATTGCACCAAGTCGCACGCATAAGTTTGGGCTTGCGGGGAACGTCGGATCCGGGTTTCTGGAGGACCATGCATATCCTGCAAGTTCTGGCTCCGACGATGATGCTGATTGCCTTTGGGGCGGGGCTGGCATGGATCCGCTTTCTTGGCAGGCCATTCATCGGGGAGTTGAACAAGCTGGCGTTTTGGGTGGCATTGCCGGCACTGGTTTTTCGTGCGGCGGCCCATGCGGGAAGTCCCTCGCTTCAAACTTTGGTGCTTGTTGGAGTTGTCGCGGTGCCGACAGTTTGCGCCGGGGTGCTGTCATGGATCGCCGCCCGGGGAATGAAGATGCCGGCTTCGTCAAAAAACACCTTTGTGGCCACCTCGTTTTTTGGAAACCTGGCCTATATCGGCATTCCAATCCTTGCACACAGTCTCGGCCGGATTGCCCTCGGTGAGGCTCCGGAATTGCTGGCCACGGCAGTGATTGTGATGACGGCGATGACCGTTCTGAACAACGCGCTGGCGGTGGCGGTTTTTCAGGGAGGAAAATTCCAGCCCGCGGTTCTCGCGAAACATGTCTTTGCAAATCCCATGGTGATCGGCGGCTGTTTGGGAATGCTTTATGGAACAACCGGCCTCCCAATCACTCCCGCCGTGGACCAGGTGTTGGAGTCCCTTGGAAATCTTGCGGTGCCGCTCGCGCTTCTTTGCATCGGAGGGTCTTTGGAAATGACCTCCCTGCGGGGTCATTATCCGTGGATTGCTGCAACCTCGATTCTGAAAATTCTGGTTCTGCCGGCCATTGGGTGGGTGATGGCCAATGCTCTCGGACTCAGCCCCGCAGACACCCGCGTGGTCTTGATTTTCTGCGCCTGCCCGACTGCGGTTGTCGCCTACACCATGGCCACACAAATGAAGGGGGACGAACCCCTCGCCGCAGGAGCCATTGCTGTGAGCACGGTCGTTTCTTTTGTGAGCCTTGGCGTCGTTCTGGCGATCACCTGATTCAGACATCGGAAAGCCGCCTTGCGTCGCTGACAACCTCCTGCTTGGATACCGGCCATGAATATCAGTGAGCGTGTCGAAAATGGAATTCTTGTGCTGACCGTGGAAGGCCGGATGGACCATGAAGGGGCCGAAGTGTTTCGCCAGGAAGCCTTCCGCCTGATTGCAGCGGGTCACCGCCTGATTTTGGTGAATTTTGCAGGCACGACATTTCTTGCCAGCATGGGGATTCGCGCTTTGATCATGCCCTCCCAGGAGGTCGCACAACACGGCGGAAAACTCGCGGTCACCGGATTGAATGGCGAACTCAAAAAGCTGTTTGATACGGCCGGGCTGAATCAACTCTTCACCGTGTTTCCAAGTTTGGAGGATGCCCTCAAACCCGAGGCCTGGCCAAAAGCGGTCTGAAAGCCTTTCAAATCAGTTTATTGATTTTGCTAGCGGCCGGGATGGTTTCCTGTGCGCCGCGCACGGAAATTCCAGCATTCACTCCCTCTGCTTCCGCGCGGGCCTCCCTGCAATGGAAGACGGGTCCGTCCACAACAAGGTTTGAAGCCGTTTTCGCGCGATCCGCCGAGGGCCTCGGCGCTCTGGATCTTTACAAGGGATCCCCCGCGCCTGTGCTGTCCGTGCGAATGACGCCCTCGGGTGAGGCCTCAGTCAGCGGCCCGGCAGCAAGAAGGTCATGGCGCGGAGGCCGGGCCTCGGCTCCACCCGAATTGGCGCTCCTGCTTGCCATCCTCTCGCTCTACACCAATGAAGAATCCCTCGTGCCGGGTTCTCGGGAAATGCACATGCCGACACATCAAATTGCCTATTCCAAACCCGCACGGCATTTGACCGGAATATCCGCCCGGAGTTCGGACGTGAAAGCCGTAATCACGGTCGAATTTTTTTGAACCTGCACTTTTTTTCAAAGCCTCCTGCATAAAACCTTCGACTCCACAAAAAATCCCGTTCAGCTTGTTTGAAATTCTTCATGGGACTCAGTTGCCACGACCTGGTTTGTCAAAGAGAAGCATGGAGTCAGGGCCACCCCTCAGCGGTTTGTGGCATCAGCACCACGTTTGATCGCGGGGAAATTTGCGGAATCACCGGCCCCGATGGCTGCGGAAAGGGCCTCTTGCTCAATATCCTCGGCCTGCTGGAAAAACCCGACGTGGGGGCCGTGCGGTTCGGGGAAACATTTCCTCTGACCCTCGACCCCGCGGCGCTCACGGATTTCCGGAATCGCACG
>JBGSVX010000134.1:0-2612 GCA_041752795.1 Terrimicrobiaceae bacterium | reverse complement strand
TGAGCTCCAATGGTGAGCAGTTTGGGTCTACGGGTGTTGGTGTAGGAGCGTCCACGTACATGTCTGGTTTCGAGTAAAGCTCCCGATTGAAATTGATCCATGGGATCACGCAGTGCTCGTAGATATTCTTGCGCTGCTGTTCGGTCAAAACAGTCATCACGTGCGGCATAGTAACGGGCAGCACCGTGACGAAACCAATCAGCGATCTCATCGCGTCAATGTGCGACATGAAGTCGTTGATTGCTTCTTCCGATTTCATTCGCATAACCGTATTACTGAGCCGCGCACGGCATTTGTAGGAGATATGCCGCGCGCTGTATAACTCCTACAAATGCCGCACTGAAGGGTAGACTCCGTCCATGGCGACTCATTGGGCTTTTTTAGCCGCACCGAGACTCCTGTTCAAGGAAATTGCAGATTTCAGTCAGAAAGAGAGGTGTAATACCGTCTCTTGGAAACAAGTGGACCAAGAACATCGGCAGGACGGGGAGCCGCCGTGGTGGCATGCCGATGCCACGTGGCATTGGCCTCCACACGGTGATCCATAATATTCAAACCCGGGGTTAAAACAGCGGATTGAGCGGGTGCCTTGAAAATAAAGACGCCTTTCCTCATCTATTTCAAACATTTCAGGCATTCAGATCAAACACATCGTCCCCTCAGCTGAGTCTTGCGCTCGTCGCGACCGCTTTTCCGAATCACATCACCTCGTTGAGTGGTTTGGATTCATTGGCAGGTCGAAGAGCCGCCGTGCCGGCAAGCCAATGCCACTTTTTTTCGTATGTTTCGCGACTTTCGCGGGCAGGAAAATGCGAACTATTTTCCCTCAGTGAACTCTGAGTCCTCTGTGGCAAAAGGTTTCTACAAGCGGTCGGGATGTCTTACGTCGCGGCGGGCTCCGGTTTTGTGCCGGTTTCCTTGCCTTCGAAGATCAGTTTTTCTCCGCTGCGGGTCACGCCCACGGATTCGCCGGGTTTGATATTTCCACGGAGGATTTCTTCCGCCATCGGATCTTCGAGGAAACGCTCGACGGCGCGGCGCATTGGACGGGCTCCGTATTGCGGATCGTAGCCTTTTTCGATGAGGAAATCTTTGGCCGATTCATCAAGGGAAATGGCGATTTCCTTGATCTTGATGCGTGCGGTGACTTTTTCGATTTCGAGATCGATGATTTGCACGAGATCCGGTTTGGAGAGCGTGTGGAAAACGATGATATCATCCAGGCGATTGAGGAACTCGGGTTTGAAGACCCGTTTGGTTTCCTCAAGGATTTTGTCACGCATGTTGTCATGGTTGTCATCCAGTTTTGGCGCGCCGAAACCGAGGGTCGTCTGCTTTTTGATCAGCTCAGCGCCCACGTTGGAAGTCATGATAATGATTGTGTTCCGGAAATCGATTTTGCGTCCGAGGCTGTCCGTGATTTTGCCTTCCTCCAGGATTTGGAGGAGCAGGTGCATCACATCGGGATGGGCCTTTTCAATTTCGTCAAAGAGCACCACGGAATACGGGCGGCGGCGGACGGCCTCTGAGAGTTGACCGCCTTCTTCGTAACCGACATAGCCGGGAGGCGAGCCGATGAGGCGGGAGGCCGTGAATTTCTCCATGTATTCCGACATGTCGATTTGGATGAGGGCATCTCCGTCGCCGAACATGAATTCCGCGAGCGTGCGGGCAAGGAATGTTTTGCCGACGCCGGTGGGGCCAAGGAAAATGAATGAACCGATCGGGCGGCGGGGATCTTTGAGATCGGCGCGGGACCGGCGAAGGGCTTTGCTGATGGCAATGACCGCTTCGTCCTGACCGATGACCTTGCCTTTGAGTTCGGATTCCATGGCGAGGAGTTTTTGGGTTTCCGCCTGCTCCATGCGCGAGAGAGGCACGCCGGTCCACTTCGAGATGATGTGCATGATATCATCTTCGGTGACCACAACTTCCTTTTCCTCTTTGCTTGTGCGCCATTCAGCGAGGATTTTTTCGAGTTTGTCCTTGGCCGATTTTTCGTCATCACGCAAGGAGGCGGCTTTTTCAAAGTCTTGGGCTTTGATGGCAGCCTCTTTGCCGACACGAATCGTTTCAATTTCTGCCTCGATGCTCTTGATGTCCGGCGGACGGGTCATGGCCGTGATGCGGGCACGGGACCCGGCCTCATCCATCACATCAATCGCTTTGTCCGGCAAAAACCGGCCCGTGAGATATCGGTCGGAGAGCTTGGCGGCAGCCTCAAGGGATTCATCCAGAATGCGGGCTTTGTGATGCGCTTCGTATTTTGGACGGATGCCTTTCAGGATCAGGATCGTTTCCTCCACGCTGGGGGCTTCCACTTTGACCGTTTGGAAGCGGCGTTCGAGGGCCGCGTCTTTTTCGATGTATTTGCGGTATTCGTTCAGCGTGGTCGCACCAATGCATTGGAGTTCGCCACGGGAGAGCGCGGGTTTGATGATATTGCTGGCGTCCATGGCGCCTTCCGCCGATCCGGCTCCGACGATCGTGTGCAGTTCATCAATGAAAAGAATCACATTTTTGTTGCGGCGGATTTCATACATGACCGCTTTGATGCGCTCCTCGAACTGACCGCGGTATTTTGTTCCTGCGACCATGAGGGCGAGGTCGAG
>JBGSVX010000133.1:0-3532 GCA_041752795.1 Terrimicrobiaceae bacterium | reverse complement strand
GCCTCGGCGCTTGAGTCGGACAGGAAAATGGTTTAGACTTCCGGTAAATGGAGAACAACCTCCCAGAGACCGCGCCGTTTAAAGCGACGATTTCCGAACTCGAACGCTTGCGCGCTCTGTTTCGTGAGGCTTTGGATCATTACGGTGAGCGCATTGATTCAGAAATTGAAGAGGTCAAGCGCACGGTGACGAGCGAAGCTCTGAAACCCAAAACCCCTCACGCAAAAATGCGGGATCTCCGCGACATGCTGAGCATTTTGCGTCAGATCCAGATCAAATCCGACAAAGGCCGGCGCAAGGATCTCAAAAAACTGGATTCCCTGGTGGGGGATCTGAAAATGCTTGTTGAGCACTGGTGACCTTGCGCGAAGCGCATTCGCGTGCATATTGCCTTGTGAAAATTTTATCCGCCCTTGCGGTCCTCATTATGACATCGACCCTTTCTTTTTCCCAAGATTCCAAATCCACGGCTTCTCTCGTTCTCGGTGGCGGCTGCTTTTGGTGCGTGGAGGCGGTTTTTGAGTCCGCGCCCGGCGTGCTCTCGGTCACCAGCGGATATACCGGCGGCGAGAAACCCAATCCCACTTATGAACAGGTTTGTACGGGACTCACCGGTCATGCCGAGGTGATTCGTATCGAATACGATCCCTCGATCACAACCTATCGGCGCCTGGTGGATTTGTTCTGGAAAGCGCATGATCCCACAACTTTGAACCGTCAGGGCGCCGACATTGGCACGCAATATCGTTCGA
Organism: Terrimicrobiaceae bacterium; assembly: GCA_041752795.1. Classification (GTDB taxonomy): domain Bacteria; phylum Verrucomicrobiota; class Verrucomicrobiia; order Chthoniobacterales; family Terrimicrobiaceae; genus JAJTZA01. Next base: position 2,780 of record JBGSVX010000133.1, on the reverse strand, counting down.
TTGTTTTGTATGCGACCGAGGCCGAAAAAGCCTCCGCCGAGGAATCCAAATCCTCAGCACAAGGAGATTTCAAATCTCCCATCGTCACAGAAATTGCCGAACTGAAAGAATTTTATCCCGCCGAGCAGGAACATCAGGATTTTTATCGGCTCAATCCAAATCATCCCTACAATCGCGCGGTGATCAAACCCAAGTTGGAAAAACTCGGGAAGGAATAGCGCGGGAGAATCAGGCTGACGGCGCCTTTTTGTAAAAAACCGCCGTGTGGCCAACCTGTTGGACCAGCCGGCTGCCGGACTTTTCGGCGAGTTCCTTGGAAAGCGATTTCCTCTCGTCCTTGAATTCTTCAAATCGCAGTTTGACGAGCTCCGTGTGACGAAAGGTTTGCTCCATGGCCAGCAAAAACTCCGGTGTGATTCCGCTTTTCCCCAATCGAATCACAGGTTTGAGGAGTTGGGCGCGGCTCTTGAGTTCTCGCAGGGTCGGTTCAGTCATGGGGCTTCAGGTCACCCGCAGGCATACACGGACCCACGGGCAAAACAATGAGAAATCTGCTTGTGTTTGCAGTCACAACCGCTCAATTACCCGGTGGGCGTTTTTTGGGGCTCCCCCTCCTCACACCAAACCATGGGACTTCTTATCTTTTCATTACTCGCTGCTTTTCTGGCCGGCCTGATCGTCAGCACAGCCGTTTATGCCTCGGAAGATCCGAATGAATCGCTCTCGCGGGTCGCGTCAATCAGTCTGCGTGTGAGCGGGTTGGCGGGGTTTGCGTGCGGGTTTTTTCTCACGCTGGCGCTTACGGACGGTGAAAGTGTGGACCTCGTGCGCCGGGCGCTCCTCGGGCTGGGGGTCGGGCTGCTTTCTGTCATTGCCGCCCTGCCAACATTCTTTGTGGTGTTTTTTGCCGGAGAGCTGCGCCACCACATCCGCTCCGAAAAAACGACCCAGGTCATTCCCCTGCGATTCCGCCGGGGTCCAAGGCCCACGACCCGCAGAAAAAAGTAGGAATTTTTAAATTTCCCGCGCCTTTTCCGAATTTGCGCTTGTGTGAAGGGGAGAGGAACGGGAGCATGTCGCCATGGTAAAAGTTGTAGTCACTGTGATGCCGAAACCTTCCGTGTTGGACCCTCAGGGGGCCGCGACGGCGGAGGCCATGAAACATTATGGATTGACCGGAGTCGGTCGTGTGCGGGTTGGCAAATCGATTGAAATCGAATTTGATGAAGTGCCTGATCACGCGAAGCTTGAAGAAATTGCGCGTGACCTGCTTTCCAACCCGGTCATTGAAGACTTCCGGATCGAAGCATGAAATTTGCCGTTGTTCGATTTCCCGGGTCCAATTGTGATCAGGACTGTGTGTTGGCGTTGCGCGGGCTTCCCGGCGCGAAGGCCGAGTTTGTTTGGCACAAGGACAGTTCCCTTGCGGGATTTGATGCCGTGGTTTTGCCGGGGGGATTTTCTTACGGCGACTATTTGCGTTGTGGAGCGATCGCGCGATTTTCTCCGATTATGGCGGCTGTCCGCGATTTTGCTGCAGCTGGTGCGCCGGTGCTTGGCATTTGCAATGGGTTCCAGATTCTGTGTGAGGCCGGGTTGTTGCCTGGAGCACTTGTGAGAAACAGGGGTCTGCATTTTGTTTGCGAGCATGTGTTTGTGCGGATCGAACGCAGTGGCACGGTGTTCACGAGTGCGGGGCTCACTGGTGCCGCGATGCGCATTCCGATTGCGCACGGGGAGGGGTGTTATTTTGCGGATGATGCCACCCTGCTTTCGCTGAGGTCAAAGGACCAAATCCTGCTGAGGTATTGTGATGAGGCGGGCCGCACGACCGATGATGCCAACCCGAATGGTTCGCGGGATAACATTGCCGGGATTTGCAACGAACAGCGCAATGTGTTTGGACTCATGCCCCATCCCGAACGCGCCTGCGACCCGGCTCTCGGTAGCACGGACGGACGTTTCATTTTCGAAAGCCTCATCGGAGCCTGACTCCCCAATATTTTTCATGACGACTCTCACACCCGAAATCATCGAGAAACACGGAATCACTCCGGAGGAATTCGAACGCATCAAGACCATCCTCGGAAGAGAACCCAACTTCACCGAACTCGGGGTTTTTTCCGTAATGTGGAGCGAACACTGCTCTTACAAAAACTCCAAACCCGAACTTAAAAAATTCCCGACCACCGGCGAGAAAGTGCTGGTCAAAGCCGGTGAAGAAAATGCCGGGGTGATTGATATTGGTGGCGGGTGGGCGGTGGCTTTCAAAATGGAAAGCCACAATCACCCGAGTGCGGTCGAGCCATTTCAGGGAGCTGCAACCGGGGTGGGTGGAATCATTCGCGACATTTTTACGATGGGGGCGCGTCCGGTGTTTTCGATGAATTCGCTGAGGTTTGGAGACATCCGCGGTGAAAGTCCTGCCTCGGCCACGAACCGGCGACTGTTTGCAGGCGTGGTGGCCGGCATTGCCCACTACGGCAATTGCATCGGCATTCCCACCATCGGCGGGGAAGTTTATTTTGATGATTCTTACGCGGGCAATCCGCTCGTGAACGTTTTTTGCCTTGGCATTCTTCGTCATGAAGAAATTGCGAGGGGTGCAGCTTCTGGAATTGGCAACCCGGTGTTTTATGTGGGTGCGGAAACCGGACGTGACGGGCTTGCCGGTGCGGCGTTTGCTTCCCGCGACCTCACGGAAGAGAGCAAGGAAGACCGGCCTGCGGTGCAAGTCGGTGACCCGTTCCGCGAAAAACTCCTGCTGGAAGCCTGCCTCG
>JBGSVX010000132.1:0-1680 GCA_041752795.1 Terrimicrobiaceae bacterium | reverse complement strand
GATATGGTTGGCGGATGAATTTTCCAGTCAAGCATCTAACAGTCATTGCGGCGGTCCTGATCAGTGGCGTTTGCGGCGTCAGTGCCAAGCCGCTCGAGATTCTCACGTCCTTTTATCCCATGTATGTGAGCACGCTCAATGTCGTTGGAGACACGCCCGGCGTGAACGTTGAGTGCCTCACCGAACCCTTTGTCGGCTGCCTGCACCACTACTCTCTGACCTCCGGGGCCATGAAAAAACTCGCGGGAGCTGACATCTTTGTGACGAACGGAGCCGGAATGGAGTCCTTCATCGACAAGGCCGTTAAACAGGCGCCCTCGCTCAATGTGATCGAGGCGAGTCGGGGGATGAAACTTGCATTTGAGGACAATCCCCACGTTTGGGTTGGTATCTCCGGTGCCATTCAGCAGGTTAAAAATATTGCGGCTGGTCTGGCCAAAGCCGATCCCGAGCATGCCGGAAACTACAAACAGAATGCAGCCGCCTATGTGGCCAAACTGGAAGCCCTGCGAAAGGAAATGCACACCGCCTTGGATGGTTTGAAAAATCGGGATATCATAACCTTCCATGAAGCGTTTCCGTATTTTGCCAGTGAGTTCAACTTAAATATTGTCGGTGTGATCGAACGTGAGCCCGGTGCTGAGCCCAACGCAAAAGAACTGGCAGAAACAATTGATCTCGTGAAACGGCAGAAAGTTCACGCGTTGTTTGCCGAACCGCAATATCCGAACAAAAGTGCCAAAATTATTGAGCGTGAAACCGGCGTGCCGGTCAGTGAACTTGACCCCGTTGTCACTGGACCCCGTGACCCTGCCAGGGCGCGCGATGCGTATGTGACTGCCATGCGAAAAAATCTCGAGGTCCTCCGCTCGGCTTTAGCCGAATAGTTTTGCTGTCCTCCGATCACCATAAAGGAATTGCGCCGCATCAGTGCGGTCAGTGCTGCACGCACATTGACAAAATCAGCGTCACATTTGACCGCCATCCCATTATTGAGGACGTCTCCCTGCATCTGCATTGTGGGGAACTCACGACCATTGTCGGGCCGAATGGGGCGGGGAAATCCACTTTGCTCCGGGCACTGCTTGGTGAGGTTTCCCACACTGGGGTAATCCATTTTCATCCGGTCTTCGGGCCCGGACGTGAAGACGCCCCAGCCATCGGATATGTTCCCCAAAGCCTGGACTTTGACCGCTTCTCGCCATTTAGTGTCAGCGACCTCTTTGCTGCTTCCATCTCTCGATTTCCTGTGCCATTCGGTTCCCGTGGCGGCGTGAGAAATGCCGCCCGTTCGGCCTTGGAAAACGTCGAGGCCGGGCATCTCCTTGACCGCAAGTTGGGGCGGTTGTCCGGCGGGGAGCTTCAGCGTGTTTTGCTGGCCTTGTCTCTGACTCCACTTCCCAACCTTCTGCTCCTGGATGAACCCGTTTCCGGAATTGATTTGCCGGGGAGGGAACTTTTTTACCGCACGGTTTCGGAGCTCCGCCACAAATTCGATCTTTCCATTCTGATGGTTTCCCATGACCTCGCGGGAATTGCTCCGGTCTCGGACCGGATTGTCTTTCTTGACCGCCGCGTGATTGCCGTTGGAACTCCCGGCGAGGTGATTGCGAACCCGCAATTCCGTCATGCCTTTGGGCTCGATTTGGAGGACAGAAAATGAACTCGCTCATCGATCTG
>JBGSVX010000131.1:0-2223 GCA_041752795.1 Terrimicrobiaceae bacterium | reverse complement strand
GTTGGAATCCTCCCTGCTCAGTCAGGAAAGCTCCGGCGCAAATCGTGGCCTCGCGGACATGGTCTCCTCGTCAACTCAACACAGTAACTGGAATCTTGAACTCACAGAAATTCCCATCCCCCAATCATCAGCCGTCGCAGGAAAAAGCATCCAGGAACTGGAACTCCAGCGCATGTTCGGAATCTCAATCCTGGAAATCAATCGTCAGGGTTTTGTCATTGATAGGGTGAAACCGTCGGAACGCCTATATCCGGGCGATGTAATCCTTGTGGTCGGAACCGAAGAGCAACTGACCAAGAGCGGCGAACTCCTTGGCAGGGAAACTCCCGGACTCGAAAGCGGAACCGATTTCTCGGAATCGGTCCTGGACACGGAAATTCTTGTCAGCGCCACACGTCTAGTTGGCCGGAGTCTGGCCGAATCAGACATCGCTGCTGCGACAGGAGTTCACGTGATCGGAATCGAACGCAATGGCGACCGCCTCCTCAATCCCCAAGGGCATGAAATCCTCGAATCCGGAGACCGATTGCTATTGTTGGGAAGCACCACGGAATTGAGAGCTTTTCGTCAGTGGTTGGTCGGCTAATGCTCTTGCAAAAGACACTCGGTTTACAAATCTGCCAGTAACTTGTCCAATCCCTGAAGTCTGTAACTTTCACAGAGTTTTCGAACCTGATCGAGATCGAATTCCGGGTTCCGCGCTATGAGCTCCAAAATGTCGGCTTTGGATTTATGTCCGCCTGCATATAGTTTGAGGGCAATAAGATGAGGGAGCGGGACCACCCGCATCAAGCTTCCCTCGCTTGCAAACAGTGTTGAAGTTTGTACCGCGTCATCAATCACCGCAGGGAAACGCTCTCCAAAGTTGACAATTTTTACCAAACCAAAATCGCCACGGATATCAATGACGCCACCCAAGGGATCGTCCATATCTGGCTCACGAAGTTCTACTTGAAAACCCTCACGATTCAGTGAGTCAGCAAGTTTCCTCATCATCGGCAATGAGGCATTGACCCCGAAATCCAAATCTTCCGTTTGGCGGATATACCGATGAGCAGCAAGAGCTACAGCTCCAATGACCACGGCATCGACCGAATGTTTCGCAAGAATGCCGAGGATATTCTCAGCGGCTTGTAAGAGATTGTCCGGTTCGCACACGAATCAAATTTTTTTACGAGTCGGTTGAAGCCATGTGAATCGTCTGCTGATTGAGAGAGCCGCATTAATTCTTTCCGCCACAGACATCGAGCGGAGGCAATCAATCTCTGCAGCCAGAGATTTGCCCGCACAGCCACTGGGACGGGGGCGAATTTCAGAATTGGCGCAAGTCGTCGTTAATTTCATTTAGGCCAAGTCATCTTACATCGAGTCTTTGTCACTGGCAAGGCGATCACACCGATGGATTTAAAAAACCGTTTCACAGAATCCCGAGTCCCTTGAGGACGGAGAGCATGATGGCGGCGGGCCATCACCGAGCCGACCTGACCGCCTGTGTTGGCGGCCATGGCGTGCATGAGGAGGAAATTGTGTTTGTTCCAGCGTTGGCCTTCATTTTGGACCAAGCGCGCGGCCATGGGATAAGCGGAGATGCCGGCAGCCCCGACCAGAGGGTTCACTTTGCCACCTGAGAGCCAATACCAGATTTTTCCTAGAAGGAGCCCACCGACCGTATCGGTGACAATGGCGACAAGGCCCAAGCCAAAAACCATAAGGGTTTCGCGGGTGAGAAAGTGGGCTCCGGCCATGGTTCCTCCAATGGCCAATCCAAGGAAGAGGGTTGAGACGTTGGCAATCTCATTTTCTGCGGCTCCACACAGGCGTTGGACAACGCCGGTGACTTTCATGAAGTTACCGAGCATGATCATGCCCATGAGCGGAAGACCCTGAGGTGCAATCACGCCGGTAATGACCACCACCACAATGGGAAAAGCAATGAGTGCGCCCTTTGAAACTTTGCCTTTCGGACTGGGCATTTTGACTTCCCGCTCACGCCGGGTTGTCATTAGTCGCATGATTGGTGGTTGAATCACCGGCACGAGAGCCATGTAGGAATACGCCGCCACGGCGAGGGCACCCACCATGGCAGTCGGAATCTGGCCTTTGCCTGCAAACAGGTTCGAAACGTAAATGACCGTGGGACCATCGCAGGCTCCAATCGCGGCCACCGAGACGGCTTCGGCTTTGGAAAATCCAAGCGCCAGCGCAAGCAGAAGGGTCAGAAAA
>JBGSVX010000130.1:0-13495 GCA_041752795.1 Terrimicrobiaceae bacterium | reverse complement strand
CATTACACCACGAGGCAGTTTAAGTCAGGTTTTTGGGGGTGGCTTGGGATAAATCCACCGACAATCTTCATTTTCGGGTTTCCCTCGCTACCGATAGATCTCGCGGCGGTGGCCGATCTCAATGACGAGGACGAGGAGGATGTCGTCTTGGATTTGGTAGAGGATACGGTAATCGCCGACGCGGAGGCGGAAAATGTCTTCGCTTCCAGCGAGCTTTACAGTGCCCGGGGCGCGGGGGTCGCTGGCGAGGGAATTAATAGCTGACCGAAGCCGCCGGTAGAGGGCGGCGTCTTTGAGGGAACGGAGGAACTTTTCGGCCCGTTTCTGGACGTCAATCGTGTAGGGCATCCAGCTCGTGCTTCAGTTTCGTCCAAGGGACAGGCTTGTCGCCCGTCTTGATTTCCGAGAGTGCGGCACGCGCGGTTGCCAGATCCTGCAGGTCTTCCAAGAGTTGGGACAAGTCCGCCAAGGGCAGCTTCGAGGCCGCTTCCTCAATTTCCAATACCGTGCTCATGCGGAAGAACCTACCTTTGACCACAGCCCGAGGCAAGGAGAGACATCCTGACGTGCAAGGAAATCGTTGGCTCTTTTAGGACCTACCGCTATGACTCTGCCTTGTTTGATGGCTAAAATCGCCTTAAGTCGTTGGTTGTCAAAAATTGGCTGCCTCGCATGGATTCGAACCATGACAAACAGATCCAGAATCTGCAGTGCTACCGTTACACCACGAGGCAATTTGACTCAGTTTCGTGGAGTGCTGTAGGGTTCCACCGGCCACGAAACGTACCAGACGAAATCTCACAAACTCCAAAACTTGCGGTGATCATGTCCCGTTCGGACAATCATCGCAACTGTTTTTCGGCACAATTTACCGGCAATCCTGGTTGAATTTCCCCTCAGTGTCCCCAACTGAGCGATAAGTGGCTGCCCTTGGCTATTCAGGCCGCGATGCGGAAAAAAGCTACACAAATCCCTTCTGGAAGGAATTCAAAAATCTCCCTAACTTGGGTGAAGGTATTCCAAGCCCTGCCCCAGCTGTGATCACCACGAAAACCATTTTCGCAATCTGCCTTTTCGTTGCGGTCTTGCTGTCAAATGCCTTGGCGGAGAACACGAAAGCAGTCAAAGACCCGGATTGCCAGCACCCACCTGGAGCGGTCAGCAAGCTGAGAATCAAATTTGAAGATGCCTGCTTTGAGAAAAACGAGGGGGCCGCGCTCGAGGTGGTTTCGAAGGGTCTTCTCATCAATGAGGAAGATGAAAACAAAAACACGCCACTCTCGTTGGCGGCCCAGGCCCCCATGCCGAAAGTCGTCAAGCGCCTGATTGAAATGGGGGGGAACGTCAACGCAGAGTCGGATTACAACACGACAGTCCTCACTTCCGCTATTGCCGGTGGAAACACCGAGATTGTGGCACTTCTCCTGACGCATGGCGCGGATATCAATCACCTGACAAAAACCGGATACAGCCCATTGATGGTGGCGGCGCAGCGTGGAAATCCCGCGATGGTCGAGCTTCTTTTGGAGAAGGGAGCGCTGCCCACACAAATGCGTGACAACGGAACCGACTCTCTGTTTCTTGCTGCCGCGAACGGGCATGCGGAGATAATTCGCTTATTGGCAAAAGCAGGCTGCAATGTGAACTCGGTGAATTCCGATGGTGATACCCCGCTTTTGGCGGCCTGCCTGCGGGGAAGTCTCACGGCAGTTCAAGCCCTTGTGGACAGCGGAGTCCATTTGAATACTGCGGCAAAGAACCGCTATGGGATGACCCCAGTGACCCTTGCTGCGTGCCACAAGACAGTCAACGAAAAGCAGGATTATGCAGGAATCCTCCGTTATCTCATCTTGAAAGGAGCCAAGTTGGATGTTCCGGACGGAAGTGGACAGACGGCAATCCTCTTGGCCGCAAAAGTCAGTGCCGTGGAGAATATTCGCGCATTGTCTGCCGGAGGAGTGGATATCAAACGCTACGAGCATGATGTCGCAAAGGCTTTTTTAGAAGCTGTCCATGATGGTCGTCATGAGACCGTTGCCGTATTTCTTGAACTTGGTCTAAATCCGGATTCTTGCCCGCCCGAATCCAAAACGGAACTCGCTCCTCTGTTATATGCGGTGAAGGTCAGTCGTGATGATAAAATGGTGAAGCTTCTTCTGGACGCAGGCTCAAATCCCAATGCAACACACAGATTTCAACCGATTCTATCAGGAGTCTTTGTCGGCACGCCACCAGAACCCCGCGAGATCGAGGAAAGCGTCTTGATCGCGGCCGTGCATTCGAACAACCCGGAGATTGTGAAAATGTTGGTCGATGCCGGGGCGACTGCCGATTTCTGTGACACGGATGGTAGAACTGCGCTCGACTGGGCCAGGGAGTTAAAAAGGGAGCGGATGATCGAGATACTCAGCGCAGTGCCAAAACCCTCAGACGCTGGCGAACGTTTGAAGGCCGCCCGGCAGTTGCCGGTGAAAGACCCCGCATCCACACCGTATAATAACGATCCCTTGGCTCGGGAAGTCTATTTGGAGGAATACCGCGCCGGGTATCGAAGCGTTCTGGCCGTAGTGAGCATTGATTGCCACACGGGGATCAAAGGGCCAACTTTCGGGGCTTTCCAAGCGGGTTGGAACGATGGGAAGAATGTTGCCACAAAGGACCATCCCGAGAAAGTAGCCGAAATGCTGGGAATCCCTCTCTCAGATTACCTTCGGGATTTACGGAAATCGGGAAAATAGCGACCAAGGATGACCGTGTAACCTTGCTATGAAACGCTCTCTTTCGAAATGCCAGTTTGTCGCGTTCGGTTCAGGTGCTTTGCTGTCTGGCGTTATGCTACTGGTCATTGCTTTTGGGGTTCGACCACTGGGTGAAAAATTATATCAGCAGTTGGGCGGACAGTTTGCCTTTGTGGTTCAGACAATTTCATTCATTCCGCCAGTCGTCTTTGCATTTTTTGTTGCGAGATATGCGAAGGGCCATGACAAGGTGGCATTCCTTTGTTCAGCCCACGGGATTAATAGGATCGCGGTCCGGCAGGCCGCGCTTGTTCACGGCAGAATCCAAGGCCTTCGACCCTGGCTTTTGCATGACGGACCTTTAGCCTGGGCCAATACCTCACCCACTTTTAATCACACGCCGGTAGGGACTTTCCGGACGAAAAAAAGTCTCTGAATCAGGGTTGGGCCGGAGAGTCTTTTTTCACCAACTCCACCGGGCGGTCCATGGCAAGGAGTTCGGAGACGGTGGCAAATTTGAAGCCTTTTGCGAGGAGTGCATCCAAGGTTTTTGGCATGGCATCCACGGTGGAGGCGTGAATATCGTGGGCAAGCACGATGGCGCCCGGCTTGGTGTTTTCGATAATTTGGGAGGAGACGCGCGCGGCATTGCGGTATTTCCAATCCATGGGGTCCACACTCCAAAGGATAACTTTCATGCCGAACTCTTCATCATGGCGTTTGTTCAGAGTTGCATTGGTGGCTCCGTACGGGGGGCGCATGGTTTTAGGTTTGCTACCGATGGCGGCTTCAATGGCGCGCGTGGTGTCATTCATTTCTGACTCCACTTTTGACGCGCTGAGTTTTGTTAGAGAGGGGTGATTCCAGGTGTGGTTGCCGACCTCATGACCCTCAGCGACCATGCGTTTGACGATCTCCGGGTAGGCTTCAACATTTTTGCCAATCACGTAAAACGTGGCGTGGATGTTGCGCTCTTTGAGGATATCCAGAAGTTTGGGAGTGAGTTGGGGGTGCGGGCCGTCGTCGAAGGTGATGGCGATGGTGGAGTCCGGGACATTGCAGCTATTGTAAACGTGTTTGGTCGGGGAGGGGGAGGCGGGTTTTTGCACAGCCACGCTGGCTACAGGGACAGCGGGGGTCGCAGGTTTGTTTTGAACGGTGCCCGTTGTTGCAGGAGACAGGGAAGGGGTGCGGGAAAGTTCATCCGGGGGAACAACAACAACCCGGGGTTCCGAGGGGTTTGCGGCTCCCGATTGGGATTGGGCATTCATGCAGGCCGTTAAAGAACAGACAGCAAGAACGGCGGAAATGTGCAGGCGTATCATGGCAAAAGGATGGTTAATAATCTCCCTATCGCACAAAACGCTCCAAAATCACAGAAAGATTTTTTTGGGTCTCCTTAGGCCACAAATTTGGGGCCGTCACGAGGGCGGTGTCCAGGGCATGATGCTCCGGCCAGTCGGCAACGGTTGGGATGAGAGGAATGGCCTCGGCGAGCACGGCTTTGGAGGAAATGACATTGGCTTTGAGGTGTTCAAAAACTCCCTCGGCGGTGACTGGTGCGTCCTCGGCCCGCCAGCAGTCATAGTCTGTGACCAAGGCAAGCGTCGCAAGTGCCATTTCGGCTTCCCTCGCGAGTTTTGCCTCCGGCAGATTGGTCATTCCAATAATATCAAACCCGAGCTGACGGTAGGCGTGGGATTCTGCGCGGGTGGAAAAGGCGGGTCCCTCCATGCAGACATAGGTGCCTTTTGGGTGACAGGTGAGTCCGGTTTTGTCGCAGGCCTTGGCAAGGATTTCCCTCAGGCCCAAGCTTGTTGGTTCAGCAAATCCGACGTGGGCCACGATGCCGTTTCCAAAGAAGGTGTGGCGTTCGCGTCCGCCGAGGCGGTCGAAAAATTGGTCTGGCAGCACGGCCTCGCGAGGGCGGAGGTGTTCCCTGAGGCTGCCGACAGCGGTCACGGCAATCACCCATCGGACTCCCACCGAGCGCAGGGCCCAGATATTGGCGCGGTGATTGATTTCATGGGGAGCGATGACATGACCCTTCCCGTGGCGTGGCAGAAAAAACACGTCCCTCCCGTTGCACAGGCCGCGAACCAAGGGTCCCGACGGATTACCGAAGGGTGTCTGCACGGAAATTTCCTCCACGTCCGTGAGGCCTTCGAAACTGTAGAGGCCGCTGCCTCCAATAACACCGATGGCCGCAATGGAGCCGGATTGTTTCGCTCCGGGACTCATGACTTTTTGCGCTTTGCGCGGGTGGCGGGTTTGGCGGCACCTTTGGATTTTTGCTGTTCACTCCCCCGGCCAAACTCGGTCAGTTTGTCCAAAAACTCGCGCAGGGCCGGTGAGACGCGGGCTGAGTTGCGAGTGATTGCGCCAAGGGGACGCCACATGTCGGGGTCCTCAATTTCAATGGCGACCAAGCTGCCATTTTCTACTTCGGCATGGACCGCCGTCTCCGGCACAATAGAAACCCCGTTCTCCACTTCAACGGCCTTTTTGACTGTTTCAATGTTGTCAAATTCCAAAACCATCTGGACTTTTATGCCCGCATTCCGGAATTTCCGGTCCACCTCCCTCCGGGTCGGCAGATCCGGCTCAAACGCAATAAATTTTTCCCCGTTCATCTCAGCCAAAGGGATGGATTTTCTGTTTGCAAAGGGATGAGCCGGGCAACAAATGATGATCAGGCGATCTTTCCAAAATGTCACCGCGTTGATCCCCCGCCGTTCCCCGGGGTAGGCCACCAAACCCACGTCTGCCCGCCCGTCCAGAACTGACGCATACACCTCGGTTGAGCGCCGGTATTCCACGCGGACATCAACCATGGGATAGGTCCGCCGGTATTCTTTCAAACAGGGCGGCAATTCGTGCAGGCCGATACTGAAAATCGTCGCAACCCGCAATTCCCCGGCCACCACATGTTTGAGTTCCTGAATCCGTGAGCCAAGTCCCTCCACGGTTTGCAAAATATTCCGGCCCGCTTCCAAAAAGGCCTGACCCTCCGGCGTGAGCGAAAAATTCTTCCGGCCGCGCTCGATGAGTTTGACGCCGTATTTGTTTTCCATGGCGCGAACCTGCTGACTCACAGCACTTTGAGTTATTCCATTGATCTCTGCTGCCCTCGAAAAACTCGAGGAATCAGACAAATCACAAAAGATTTTAAATGTTTGAATTTGCATCAGGCCGTTTTATCCATAAGATGAACTAATATACTTTCTCGCCTCATGCAAGCGGAACTAATTGAACACTTCAAAGTCCGGCTTGCCGGGGTTCGGGAATCGATCTCGCGGGCTGCAGAGAAATCGGGGAGAAATCCCGTTGAGGTAACGCTTGTGGCGGTGAGCAAGACGCAATCTCATGAGGTGATTCTTGCGGCGTATGAGGGTGGGCAGAGGATTTTTGGAGAAAACCGGGTGCAGGAAATGTTGGGCAAGGTGCCTCTTCTTCCAGCTGATGTCGAATGGCACCTGATCGGCCACCTTCAAAGTAACAAAGTCCGAAAAGTGCTGCCTGCCTGCGAAATGCTGCATGGTGTTGATTCCCTTGACCTCGCCCGGGAGATTGACCGGATTGCGTCCGAGACTGGACGTTGTGCAAAAATTCTCCTGGAGGTGAACGTGGCCGGGGAGGTCACGAAGTTTGGTTTTCAGCCCGAGCATGTGATCAGAGATTTGGAGAGTGTGCTCGCTTTGCCGGGGGTTTCGGTGGCGGGGTTCATGACGATTGCGCCCTATGTCGAGGATTCCGAATTGGCCCGCCATGTTTTTTCCGGACTCCGGGAATTGAGAGATCGTTGTGAGGCGCGGAGCGGGAAGTCGCTGCCTGTTTTGTCGATGGGAATGACCAACGACTTTGAAGTGGCCATTGAAGAAGGCGCAACGCATGTGCGCATTGGTTCGGCAATTTTTGGGGCCAGAACCTGAGGCGGCAGAATCAGCCGACCGGTTCGTTTTCGATTTCTTCCCGGTAGGCAGTGACGGCTTTGCGGATTTCGCCGGCGAGATCGGCTTTTGGGTTCACGAATCGGGGGCGGAACCACGGGAACATGCCAAGCAGGTCATAGGTCACCAAAATCTGACCATCACAATTTTTGCCACTTCCGATGCCAATCGTCGGCACTGGGATGGCTTTAGTGATTTCTGCTGCGACCGGCGGCGTGACCAACTCGAGCACAATGCCGAAAACGCCCGCTTGGGTCAGTGCCTCGGCATCAGATTTCAGAGCAGCGGCCTGTTCGGGAGTTTTGCCTTTGATTTTGTAGCCGCCTTCTTCAATGACTCGTTGGGGCAGCATGCCGAGGTGACCGAGGACAGGAATGTCATGAGCGAGGATGGCTTCCACCATGGGGAGAACTTCCCGGCCACCTTCAATTTTCACAGCGGAGGCCCCCGCTTGAATGAGGATCTGTGCAGAAGTCAGCGCCTGGTTGGGAGCATCGTAGCTGCCTTTGGGGAGGTCGCCGACAATCGTGGTTTCTTTGGCGCCTGCCGCCACGGCCCGCACATGGTGTTCCATTTGGGATAGGGTCACTTTGGTGGTATCGGGGTGACCCAGTTCCACCATGGCCAGGGAATCCCCAACCAACAAAAAATCCAGCCCGAGATCATCCATCAGCCTGCCAAAAACATAATCGTAAGCGGTCAGAGCCGCGAATCGCCGACCGTCGGCTTTTTTTTGTGAGAACTTCTGACGAATGGAATTCATTTGGGAGAGAAGAGGCGCAAACCAGAGTCATCGCACTGGCTGGCCAGGGAAGCAATATTTTGGTGTTGGCCGGGAAGGACAAGATCGGGAGAAATTTCGGAAAGGGGTATCAGGACAAAGGCGCGGGATGTGGCGCGCGGGTGGGGGAGGGTGAGATGCTCTGCTTCAGAAACGCGATCCCCCAAATAAAGCAGATCGAGGTCGATGGTGCGGGGAGAATTTTTGTCATGACGTGCTGGCCGGCCCTGGGAGATTTCGTAGGCCTGCAATTTGGCGAGGAATTCCTCCGGGCTGAGGCTGGTGCTGATTTCTGCAACGGCATTTAAAAAGGAGGAAGTCCCCGGTGCGCAGTCCACCGGGTCGGTTTCATAGCATCTGGAAATCCGAAATACGCCATCTTCGCACACGCCGTGCAGAAAGTCTGCGGCCTGTTTCATGTGGAGTGAACGCGGTTCGATATTGCTGCCCATGGCGATGCCTGCCCGGCAGAAGGATTTGTTCATCCGAGCGTGCGAAGGCCCAGCACATCCTCCATGTCGTAGAGTCCCGCTGGTTTGCCATGTGCCCATGCCGCTGCCCGCAGTGCGCCTTTGGCAAAAGTGTCGCGGCTTGAGGCCTTGTGGGTCAGTTCAAGACGTTCGCCAACATTCGCATAAATCACCGTGTGATCACCGACCACATCTCCGCCTCGGATCGCATGCATGCCAATCTCCGAGCGGGTCCTCTCTCCGACCAGGCCTTCCCGGCCATGACGGATATCCGTCTCGTAGGAAAGTTCCCTCACCTCAGCCAGAATTTCTGCAAGCCGCCGGGCCGTTCCACTCGGCGAATCTTTTTTCAGCCGGTGATGCATTTCCACGACCTCGAGGTCAAAGTCCGGACCAAGGATTTCGGCGGCTTTTCGTGTGAGCCAGAAGAGAGTATTGACCCCGATGCTGAAGTTGGGGGCAAAAACAATCGGGATGGATTTTGAGCAGGTTGTGATGGTCTCGCGGCTGACTGCGTCCTGTCCGGTGGTTCCAATTACAAGGGTTTTTCCATGCTGCGAACAGAGTTCTGCAATCCCGGCCGTGGCATCTGCAAATGTGAAATCAATCACCGCATCGACCCCGGAAAGGCTCGCAGCAAAATCATCGCCGACGTCCACGGTGGCAGCGACTTCCAGAGCGGGATTTTCTGCCGCACAGGAAATCAGGGCCTGACCCATTCGTCCGCGAGCTCCATTGATGAGAAGACGGAGGGGATTCATAGGAGGCCGGTTGATTGCAGGACTGACCTGACCCGCCCGGCATTGGCGGTGGTCATTTCACACAGAGGAAGCCGGACTTCGGGGGTCATTTTGCCGAGCAGGGATAACGCGAATTTGGCAGGAACCGGATTGGGTTCGATGAAGAGATCTTTGAAAAGTGGGTAGTATTTTCTGTGAATGGCAAGTGCTGCTGGTGCGTCTCCAGCGAGCCATGTGCGAACCATGTTGCCAACTTCGGCGGGAATGATGTTGGATGCGACGCTGATCACGCCGACCGCTCCAACTGCAAGGAAGGGAAGGGTCAGGGAATCATCACCGGACACAATTTCAAAGGTCTCGGGCAGAACCGCTTTGAGTTGGTTCACTCGCTCGACACTTCCTCCCGCCTCTTTAATGCAAACAATATTCGGGCAATCCGCTGCCAATCGCACCACTGTCTCCACCGCGATCTCAATGCCGCAACGTCCGGGAATGCTGTAAAGCACAATAGGAATATCCACCGCTTCGGCAATTGCGCGGTAATGACGATACAGACCCTCCTGCGAGGGCTTGTTGTAATACGGGGCCACCAGTAAGGCCGCGTCTGCTCCCAGTTTTTTTGCGTCAGCGGTCAGCGAAATGGCCTCGGCTGTGCTGTTGGAGCCGGTTCCGGCAATGACCTTGCAACGACCGGCGGCCGTTTCCACCGCGAGGCGAATGACCTCTGTGTGCTCCTCATGCGTGAGGGTGGGGGATTCGCCGGTTGTTCCCACGGGAACGATGCCTTCGATCCCGCCTGCGATCTGCGTTTCAATGAGTGCGCGAAAAGCGGCCACATCCACCGCCCCGTCCCGGAACGGCGTCACTAATGCTGTATAACTTCCACGAAATGACATAATTCCCAATCAGGCTGTCCGACTTGGACGAAACAGTCAAATTTGAATGCAGCCCTCAAAAACAAAGTCCGCCGGCCCGCTGAGGATCACATCGGTGAAAATTCCGTCCGTGCGTTGAAATGAAACCCGGAGGGTATCTCCGCCGCGGACCCGCACAGACACGGGTGAAGCGGCTCCCGAGTTCTTGGCATAAACCAGCGCGGCCGCACAGACCCCCGTCCCACAGGCCTGGGTTTCTCCTTCGACCCCCCGCTCATACGTCCGGATTGCAAGGGATTGCGGTCCCTCAACTGCCACAAAATTTGCGTTTGTGCCCTTTGGCTGAAAGGCGCTGTGATATCGCAACGCGGGTCCTTCTTCGCAAAGATTCAGGGACTCCAGATTTTCAACAAACGCGACAGCATGTGGAACTCCCGTATTCACAAAGTGGACTGCGCGTGTGCTTCCGGCCAATTCCAAATCCTGTGCATCCTGCCAGGAATGCGGCTCGCTCATCCGCAAAGAAACTTCCTCTCCATCAAAACTCGCCAAAATTTTTCCTGCCTGCGTCTCAAAGGAAACCGATGGTGCCTCATCAAGAAACCGCCGCGAAAAACGCGCGAAACACCGGCCCCCATTGCCGCACATTTCGGCTTCGCCCCCATCGGCATTGTAATACCGCATGCGAAAGTCCGCTCCCTGTTCCGCCGGCTCAACGATGAGAACTCCATCAGCCCCCACCCCACGATGACGGTCACAAATGCGCGCAATCTGCTCTCCGGTCAGCGCCAGCGTCCCCTCGCGATTATCCAACATCACAAAGTCGTTCCCGGCCCCATTCATTTTCCAAAAATTCAACTGCATAACAAAATCGTTACCACATTTGCGGCTTTCTTGCGAGCAGGAAGCCCGACTAAAACTTTCCAAGAATCACGGCCCGGAACCCACGATGGCTTCTTTGCGATAAATCTCACGGTTGCTGGATTGAAACTCTGCTTTAAGCCGCACGGGCATGGTTGAAATATCCACCAACTCCCAGGAGTCAAAATGCAGTTGCCCCCCGGGGCCTGGTGAATGGCTCACCCCAACGAGCAGGTGGTGGGCATCTTCGGTGATTTTGAGGGTTTCGGATTTCGGTTCGAAGTAAAACGTGCGGAATGAACTTGCCCTATTATCCGCAGCATGAAGTTTGGGATCCAAATAGACGATGCGCCCGTCTTCGAGTTGGAGTCGCAAGTCGGGATAGCCGCTGCGTTGTTCGGTGGAGGAGGCGGTTTTTGGAATCCCGCATTTCCAACCGGGAACGGCATTCAGCCTGGCGAGCAATTCGTTTTCAATGAATCGGCTGGCCTCATTGATCCGGCCTCCGGCTTGAACCGGATGTCCCGGCTCGTTGAGAGATTTTAGTGCGGCAGTCAATTGCCCGGATAATTTTGCGAGCCATGCCTGATCTGTGGAGGGAGTGACCGGGATGACCTTGCAACCGCTCACGGCTAGCACCACCTCCGAGAATGGCACATCATCCAATTCTTTTGCATCCTGCACAACACGGCGGACCGTCTCCGCATCCGATCCAATCAGCGAAGATAATCCCAAACAAAAAATCAGGATTGCCAGTGTGGGGGATTTGCAGCCCGTAAAGACGTTGGCGGCTCGCAAATGCATGTTGGTTTTGTTGGGACGCCACATGGTTTTTCCCCAAGATGCGGGTTTCTTTCGCCGGGACAACTCAATATTTTTGATTTTCCGGCTTGCCGGATTGCCCGGAAGTGCGGAATCAAGGCGCGTGATAAAAATCGTTCAGCTCGGAAGTTTGGGTTTGCTCTGCCTTGTGGTGTGCGGGTGTGCTGTCAGCCGACCCGAGCCCACGGAGGTTCGGAAAGCGGATTTGCCCGTAGCTTCCTCGCCTGGGTCTCTGCCGTCGCTTTGGCCGCAGGATGCACCAGTCATCCACGCACGCTCGGCAATCCTCATTGATGCACGATCAGGCCGCGTGATTTATCAGAAAAATGCCGATGCACAGGTTCCGGTTGCCAGCACCCAGAAGCTCCTCACCGCGCTGGTCGTTCTGGATTCCGGAGATTTGAGTGACCCCATCCGGATCGCGCGCGAGGACACGCGGGTCGAACCCATGAAGCTTGGTTTGCGCACTGGGGATATTTACTCCCGGAGGGATCTGATGGCTGCCCTCATCGTCAAAAGTGAAAATGATGCCGCTGCCGCGCTCGCTCGCGATGTGGCCGGCGGGGATGCAGGCTTCGCTCAAAAAATGAATGCGATGGCATGGGACCTCGGAGCCAGAAATTCTCACTTCGTCAATCCCCACGGACTCCCCGCAGCCCAATATTCCACGGCCCGCGACATGGCGCGCATTGCATGGAAAGCCTATCGCGAGCCTGAAATCCGCCGCCTCGCCTCAAAAAAATTTCATGCCTTTGTCTTTAATAACGGGCGTACGAAAATGCTGGAAAATACGAACAAACTGCTCGGTGTGTTTTATCCCGTGAATGGAATGAAAACAGGTTTCACCAATGCGGCCGGGCGCTGCCTGATCGCCAGTGCCTCAGCCAACGGCCGGGAAGTTATTTTTGTCCAACTCGGGAGCCGGACGTCCTACATTTTTGACGATGCGGAGCGCATGCTTCGGTGGGCTCTCGCTGCTTATTGATTTCAGAATTCCACATCTTCCCAAAAAATCGGCTCGGAAATTGCTCGCAATCCATCCACTCAACTTCCAAAACACCATCATGTCTGACACTCCAAATTTTAACAGCTCGCTCGACGACTCCGTGCAAGGCCTCAAGGCCCTCGTTCTCAATCACCTGAAATTCAGCCTCGCGCGAGATCCTCAGACTGCCACCAACCGGGATTGGTGGCTGGCCACATCGAAAGCAGCTCAAAGTTTCATCGTCGAGCGTATGATGGCCACCATGGCCGAGCACTTCAATTCGAACGTCAAACGCGTCTATTATCTGTCCCTCGAATTTTTGATGGGCCGCCTGTTTTCGAACAGTCTCTACAGCTCGGGAATCCATGATAACATGGTCAAAGCTCTGGAAGAACTCGGTTTGGACTACGAGGAAATCCGGAATGAGGAATATGACATGGGCCTCGGCAATGGCGGTCTCGGTCGTCTTGCGGCGTGTTTTTTGGATTCCCTTGCCACGCTGGATCTTCCCGCCGTCGGATATGGCATCCATTATCAGTTTGGTCTCTTCAAACAGGAATTCCGCAATGGTTATCAGGTCGAGACCCCGGACGCCTGGATGCAATTTGGAACGCCATGGGAGATCGTTCGCCCCGAACACGCCACGGAAATCCAAATTTATGGTCATGTCGAAAATGTCTTTGATGACCTCGGAAATTCCGTTCCCAGGTGGACAGGCGGCAAGCGGGTTGTTGGCCTTCCCTTTGATATCCCGGTTCCCGGATATGGAACCAACACGGTCAATTTCCTGAGGCTTTGGGAATCCCGCGCTCACACGGACTTTGATTTCGATGCCTTCAACCGCGGCGGATATGAAGAAGCAGTTCGCGAAAAAAATCTCAGCGAGACGATTTCGAAAGTTCTTTATCCGAATGACAAAACCGAGAGCGGCAAGGAGCTGCGGCTCGTGCAGCAATACTTCTTTGTGGCGTGTTCCTTGCAGGACATCATCCGCCGTTTCAGGAAAAACAATGAGGACTGGAATGACTTTCCAGAGAAGGTTTCCATTCAGTTGAATGACACCCACCCGGCGGTGGCCATCGTGGAACTTCAGCGCATTTTGCATGATGATTACCGCATGCCATGGGACACGGCCTGGGCACTGGTCACCCGCACTTTTGCCTACACGAATCACACCCTGCTTCCCGAAGCGCTCGAACGCTGGAGTGTCGGGCTTTTTCACAAGGTGCTGCCACGTCACCTGCAAATCATTTTTGAAATCAACAAGCGCCAC
>JBGSVX010000129.1:0-2246 GCA_041752795.1 Terrimicrobiaceae bacterium | reverse complement strand
TCGGAGGCCGGCGATAGCATATCCCCTAGAAAAACCAAATCCTCCACCTCGGCGGCTTTGATGGGACGCGATGACATGCCCAACTCGGTGGTTTGAGACTTCAGGGCTTTGAAGGATGTTGAGGACCCATGGGCTTTGATAAGGATGGCCTCACGGGCCGTTGTCCCCGGAGCCAGAAAACTCACCAAGGTTTCCTCCTCCGAGGGGCTTTCCGACTGGATGTCCTCGGCCTTCATATGCTGGAGGTAACCGCGAATTAATCCCGGCATAAGGGCCGCCCCGATGGTGTTTGAGCCTGCCACTTCAAAAACAATTTCCGGAGCAGGCAGGGGAGCGAGCTCGGCAACGGGGTTTGCTGTGACTGGAGAAATGCCCTGCACTGGCTGTGCCTGGACAGGAACGGGTTCAGGAATGGTTTCGGGTACAGGAGAAAGGGACACCTCATTCACCCCACCACCGGACGATGGCTGTCCTCGAAAGAGGAGTGCCCCGATCACGAGGGCCGCCAACACAAGGCCAGTAATCAGGAAAACCGTGAGCTTCTGCTTTTTTGGTGGCTCCGGGGGAGGTGTTGCTGAGGTCGAGCTGCTGAGTGGAGGCTCTTGAGGCGGCGATTCGATCAGGCGGATCGAGGAGGTCGTCGAAGAAAGTATGCCGTCAGCCTGAGCGGCGTCTTTCAGGTCCTTCATGGCAGTCAGGGCATCCTGATACCGCTCCTCGGGTTTTCTTTGAATCAATCTCATGAGCCAACCCGATATCCCTGGCGGGACGGTGGAGAGAACTTCTTCCGGAGAACCAACCCGATGAACCAAGTGTGCTGTGATCACCTCGGCGACGCTCTGACCATGGAAGGGCTGCTGGCCGGTGAGAGCATAATACAGCGTGCAGCCCAACGAGTAGAGATCGCTGCGGACGTCGACGGGATCATGATTTAACTGCTCTGGCGAAATATAATGAATGGTGCCACGAATCGAGCCATCAATCATCACGGTCTGTGGAGACGGAGCTTGGGTATCAACAAACTTGGCCATGCCAAAGTCCAAAACCTTGGCTTGGAACAGCCCGCTTGGGAGGCCGGAAAGCATGATGTTCGAGGGTTTGATGTCGCGATGGATGAGTCCCGATTGATGGGCCGTGTAAAGAGCATCGAGGGCCTGGCGGGCCAAATCCACAAAGTCTTCTCCGGACAGGGGGCCATTCTTGGAAATGTAATCGTCCAAATTGGAACCGATCACGTGCTCCATCACAATACATGGCGCGCCCTCACTGGACGTGATGTCATAGACAGAAACAATATTCGGATGTTTGATGGCCGCCATTTTGGCAGCCTCCTCCAGAATTTGACGCACGGCATCCTCCTCCGCATTGTCCGTGCGGACCCGCTTGATCACGACCTCACGCCTTAGGCTCGTGTCCCATGCCAAATAAGCGTCCCCACTGCCGCCAGCGCCCAAATGTTGGCGGATCTGATAACGCTCGGAAATTTCCGTTTCCCCCTCGTTTTCCAGCGTGCTTTTCATCGAATCCATCCATAAACGCTTGTGAAGAAAGGAGCCAAGCAACCGATTGCAACAATCCTGTCACAATCAAAAACCTGGAACGTTTTAACCCAAATGCCGTTCGGGAATTGGCAGCGGATTGGGCTGTCAGGACCGCATGAGAAATGCGCTGATCCAACCCGCGCAATATGTTCTGTTAGAATGACATGAAATTTTCTGTATGAACAAATTCCCGAACGGCATGGGATCGAGGATCATCAAGACCACCATGCTCGGATCAGATTATATTCGAGGCAAAGGAAAGGGATCGGCATGGAATCTGAGCGCATGGCATGGACTTGACAGTGCCCCATGAGGCCTCCAGATTCCCCCCATGAATTCAGGCCTCGGAGCAAATTGTGTCATGCCGGAGATTCCCCTTGATGAGGCAGAGAGGCAGCAGGCTGTTGATGATCTGCGCTTGGTCGCAACACCTCAGGAAGAACGCTTCGACCGCATTGTGAACCTTGCCCAGTTGCTGTTTGCGGTTCCCATTGCCTATATTGCGCTGGTTGACAAAAACCGTCAGTGGTTCAAATCGAAGGTGGGCCTGAGGTCCTCTGAAACTGCCCGGGATATTTCGTTTTGTGGTCATGCCATTTTGCAGGATGCCGCGATGGTGGTGCCGGACGCGCTGCAAGACTACCGTTTTGCCGGGAACCCGATGGTTCAGGGAGATCCATTCATCCGCTTTTATGTGGGCCAGCC
>JBGSVX010000128.1:0-2942 GCA_041752795.1 Terrimicrobiaceae bacterium | reverse complement strand
TCCAACAGAGCCAATTTTTGCAGGGGTTTCCCATCTCCTTGTGACTCCAATGGAGGGTCCTGCTTGTCAGGACCGGGCTTTGGAAATGCGCTGATATAACTTGCGCAACATGTTCTACTGGAATGATATGCTTTCCTATTTATAAACAAATTTCCGAACGGCATTGCCGATTGTCCAATATCAGCTTTGCGCTGAAGCGATCTCAAATTTGCTGCGGAGGAAACGATCGAAGGCGTTCCACACAAAAAGAGCCAGAGGCTGGGTTTTGGAGGAGTGCAGGCGGGCGAGACACGTCTCGCCGCTGCGCAATTGGTCACTGAGGGAATGGTCCAGCAAAACGGTGGCAACAAAGTGTGGCTCCACAAGTTCCATCCCGGCGGCCTCCGTCGAACCTTGGTCTGGGGCATCAGCTTCTTTCCGGCGAACTGCCATGGAGCCTCCTGCGAGTGCGGTCACTTCGGGGTGGCGGATCTCACGGCCAGCACGGGGTTCGATGCGTTCCAGTGTGCCTTTTTGCGAGCGGGAATGATTTCTAAAAAAGATGCTGATCTGGTCCCCCGGATGGCCTTGCAGGTGGCGCCCATATTCCTCCGGGATAAAAATTTTCACTTCCCTTTCGGTTGGTGAGCCGATGCCGAATAATTCAAAGCCGGGTTCCAGAAACGCGCCGGGCAGATTTTTGGTATCACGTCCGATGATTGTGCCGGCGATGGGAGCCCGGATATTCATCGTTTCGCAGTAGGCGGCCCGCTCGTCGGCCCGAAGTCTCAGAGAACGAACGTCCTCATTTTTGCGGGCCTCGAGTTGCGCCTCCCGCCGCATGCGGTGGGAGTGTGCTTCGGCTTCTGCCATCAACGCCGAGGTTTTCAAAACACGCAATTTGGAGAGTTCCTCGGGATTTTCAATTCTCGCAAGGAGCTGACCGGCTTCAACCGAATCCCCGGGTGAGACCAGCAATTCGCGAAGGAAGCCGGGACATTCAACCCGAATGGGGGTCAGTCCCTCGGCCTGAACGACTCCGGGCACAACGATTGACTGGCGAATCGGAATCACGGCGACGAGCAGGATCACGCAGGCGGACAGGATTCCGCGTTTTCTCTCCTTGCCGGCAGGCACGGATTTGAGGGTTTTGATCAGAGGCAGGGAGACACCTGCCAAATATACTGCAACAAGGACAAGACCGATGCCTTGGAGACGCGCAATAGCTCCCACGGCAATACCGACAATGATGAGCCCTCGCCAAACCATGCAGGCGAGCCCGTAGATGCCGATCCATGGCGAATCATGGACTTCCACCGGAGTTCCGAAAACAAGAAATCGAACCCATGCTCCGGCGATACTGCCTGCATGGGCGTAAAGATTCGGGACTTCGGTGAGGTCACTGAGAATGTAATACCCGTCATAACGAAGCAACGGGTTCAGATTGAACAGCAGGGTTACCACCGTGGCAGAGATCACCATATTATAGGCGAAAGTGTTCAGGACCCCGGTCTCAGTGTTTGCCCAGACAATGGCGGCAATGGAAGCAAGAGCCAGTTCAACAATCATTCCACCGGACGAAACAAGAATCCGGGTCACCTTGGACGGGAAGGCCCAGGAGGAAGTCGCGTCCACATAAGTCAGCGGGGTAAACAGCATGAAATAGAGGCCGAACTCCGGGACTCGTCCTCCATTCTGTTTGCAAATCAGACCATGACCCAATTCGTGAACGGCTTTAAGAACGATGAACGAGAGGATGAGCCAGAGCCAGTTCTCCGAGGCGAGGACCGACTGGGCACGATCTGAAAAGCGGGACCAGTCACTTGCCACGGAAATGATGCCCGCAATTCCCAGCGCGATGAGGGCGATCGAAAAAGCCGGGGCAAAAAGAAATTGAACATGGGCTGCCATGGAGGCAAGGAGTCGATCCGGATTCCCGATTGGGAATTTGATGAAGAGAGGATTTTTCGCTACGAGTGAGCGAAAGAGAGTTGTGGGTGGCGGGGGAAGGGGCGGGGCATTTTCCAGCAGGTTGGCGGCATACAACGTCGAAAGAAGGTGCATGGCCCCTTTGGCATCGAGCACACCAGAATTGCTCCCCTCACCTTCCATGGCTTGGAGTTCCGCAAGCAATTGCAAGCCGGTGCGGGAACCATCCAACTGACGGATCAATCGTTCCTCGCGAAGTCCAATCTGAAAAAACTGACCCGAGCGCGGATCTTCCAACACATAGGCGCTCTGGCCACGGTAGCTTTGCAGCATCAGCTTGCAGCTTTGGCGCAGCCGCAGAGGGACTTTCAGGAATTCGGGAACCGGTTTGGGATCGGGTCCAGGCTGAGGTCCTGGCTCTGGATTTTGTGGTTGGGACGTTTCCACCGGTTACCAGAAAAACCAGCCACGGAATGTGTTCCATGGTTTGCGAAAAAGAATCCAGAAAAAGGGTTGGCGGTTGGCGAGAATGACGGCACTGCCTTTCATTCCGGGACGCAGCTCTCCGCTGGAATTTTCAAGGTCCGCCTCGACGACAAACACATTCCGGCCATCCCGCGTTTCCGCACGGGGATTCACTTTGCGGACCGTTGCCTGAAAGTTCCTGTTCGGAAGGGCATTGAGACGAATGACGACCTTTTGACCGGGAGCGATGTAGGAGGAGTCATCTTCCCGAACTGCGACCTCCACAACAAGGAGAGCGAGTGGCGCAATTTCCATGATTGGACGTCCGAGTTTGAGGGCCGCGCCTTCGGCCCGCTCAAGTTCTCCTTCAATCACGATGCCTTCCACGGGAGCCAGAATTTTCAGGTTCTTTTCCCGCTGACGCAACACTTCCAATTCGTGACCGGCCTTTTGGGCCTGGAGGATGCTCAGAGCGGAGTCATCAAACCGGGAACTCGCAAGGTCCGAGGCGCCTTGGAGATTTGCGGTCGCAGCCTGTGCCTCGATTTCCGCGATGCGCTCACGAACCT
>JBGSVX010000127.1:0-6198 GCA_041752795.1 Terrimicrobiaceae bacterium | reverse complement strand
CGGCGGAATCCGGCATGGACATCTTCCGGATTTTCGATTCGTTGAACGATCTCCCGAACATGCAAGTGGCCATGGAGGCGGTTCGTGGAACGAATGCCATCTGTGAGGGGACGCTCTGCTACACAGGCGATATCCTCGACCCGTCGCGCACAAAGTATTCGCTCAAATATTACATTGCGCTGGCAAAGGACCTTGAGCGCATGGGCGCCCATTTCCTTGCGGTCAAAGACATGGCCGGGCTCTGCCGCCCGTTCGCAGCAAGGGCTCTGATCAAAGCTCTTCGCTCCGAGGTGGGCATGCCGGTGCATTTTCACACGCATGATACCAGCGGCGTGAATGCGGCTTCGATTTTGTTTGCCGCCGAGGCAGGAGTGGATGTTGTCGATGCGGCGCTCTCTTCGATGTCGGGCTCCACCTCACAACCGAATTTGAACAGCCTCGTGGCCTCTTTGCAGAATACCCCACGCGCCTCGGGACTCGATTTGGATTCCCTCAATGCGTTTGCAGATTATTGGGAAAGTGTACGCACAATCTACGCGCCGTTCGATACCTCCCCGCGAACCGGCAGCGCCGAAGTTTATCTTCACGAAATGCCGGGCGGACAATTCACCAACCTCAAGGAACAGGCCGCAAGCATGGGCCTCGGACACCGTTGGCCGGAAATCGCCAAATGCTACGCCGAAGTGAATGACCTCTTCGGCGATATTGTCAAAGTCACCCCCTCAAGCAAAGTGGTCGGAGACATGGCGCTATTTCTCTTCACACGCGGCATCAAACCCGCAGATGTCCTGAATCTGGATGCCGGCATGCCCTACCCGGAATCAGTTAAAGACATGCTGGCCGGCGGACTGGGTCAGCCCATGGGCGGATGGCCGAAACGCCTTGTTGCCGCCGTCCTCGGAAAGGGCAAACCAAAATCCGCTCGGGCCGCTGCCATCAATCTGACCTCCGTGCGCGCAACCCTCGCCGCAAAACTCAAACGTCAGCCTACAGAAGACGAACTCTACAGCCATCTCATGTATCCCGAGGTGTTTGCCGAGTTCTCCAAGTTCACAAAAGAATTTGATGATGTCAGTTTTCTGCCATCGCCCTCATTCTTCTACGGGCTGAAACCGGGAGAGGAAATTGCCGTGGAAATCGAGATGGGCAAAACCCTCTTTATCAAATTGATTAATGTCGGTTCCCCCGACAAAGACGGTCGCCGGATCGTCTCCTTCGAGTTGAATGGAATGCCACGCGAAACCGCCGTGCATGACAAATCCCTCGGCATCAAATCCAAGGCCCGCGTCAAAGCGGATCCCGCCAAACCCGGTGAAGTCGGTGCTCCCATCCCCGGGATGATTACCTCCGTCGAACCGGGCAACGCCTCCAAAGTCAAAAAAGGCGACAAACTCCTCGTGCTCGAAGCCATGAAAATGCAGACCACCCTATACGCTCCCTGCGACGGAGTGATTGAAGAAATTCTCGTGGCCGTCGGCGACACCGTCGATGGCGGCGACCTCGTTGTCCGGCTGCGGTAGGTACAATGCCATTCGGGAATTGGCATTGTTACTGACCCCTGTCACAGTTTCGAATTCAGCGCGGAGCCACAAAAATGAAAGTCGCCAGTTGTTCAATCCCAGTGTATCATCTGAGTATGAAATCTGAATTCACTGCCATCATTGAACCCGCCCAGGAGGGTGGATTTTGGGCGATCTGTCCCGAGGTTCCTGGAGCAAATGGTCAGGGCGAAACAATTGACGAAACACGCCAGAATCTCATCGAGGCGGTTGAGCTTGTTCTCGAAGACCGCCGATCCGATTTCCTTCGCGGGCTTCCAAATGATGCCATCCAGGAAAAAATTCTGGTGGGATGAAGCGCAGGGATTTGGAACGCCGCCTCCGAATCGCTGGCTGCTTTCTGAAGCGCGAGGGAGGCAATCATTCTCTCTGGGTGAATCCAAAGAATGGAATCACCGAGGCTGTTCCACGACACAATGAGATCAAAGAACCCCTCGCGAAGAAGATTCTCAAAAAACTCGACGCGGAATAATACAAGCCGATCAATCCCGTACAGCCAACCCGGTGATGGGATTCGCCCATGCGTGAAACTGCATGTATGCACGGACTGAACCTGCCAAAGTATGATGCGCAGCATCTTTTGGATTGCGGCGATAGCCTTGGCGTTTCGCCGCTTTCAATTCCTCTCTTCTCCCATTACCGCCCCCTCGCATCTCCATTTTCGCAATGCGGTGGTAGCCCGCATTGGGTTTCGCGACATTTGAAAAATAGGCCTGAACCCATCGGCTGTTCGTGACTTCATCGGCTGTTGCGAATCCAAAACTCCTCTCGGATCTCGACGAGAAGATCGTTGACGAGAACCCGATCCGGCGCCTCGGGGAGACTGGAAGCGGCGAATGAGGGACCGAGGGCTGCGTGGAGTTCTTCGGCGCGTGCTACCAGTTCGTCGTAGGAAAACGCGCCAGCGCGGACCTGCAAGAGGAAGTCCCGGTTGGGGCGACGGACCCGGAGTTGGCCCTCGCCTGCGATTTCGGCAGCCATTTCCAAGAGCCGGATGGTGTGCATGAGGTTTTTGGAATCGTATCCGCGGTCATGGCTGGCGTTTGTCAGGTAGCGTTCCTCATTCCGTAGCGTCACCCATTCCCAGTATTCGCGATGTGCCTTGCAATGCGCTTTGAAGGCGTCTTTGTTGAAATGCATCCAAGTGATCGGTCGGGCTTCTTTCGAAACGCTGGAAAAAAGCAGAGCATCCGGATCTTTGGGAGAAACCAGCCCCCGGAAAGCGCCAGTGACATCCTGATAGATTGCAAACATGCCCGCCGCATTGCGCACTGCGGTCACGCCACAGGCCTCGGGTTGGATGTTTCGTGCCTCCAGCCAATCCAGCACCGGCACGCTGCCCTGCGCTTCCGGCACATGACAGAATGACAGCATCGATAGACGCTTTTCAGGCTGTGGATTGATGATCTTTTTATTCAGGCCTCGGGCCTTGTGGATTTGGCCCATGGCATATTCGCCAAAGGTCTTCTCGCACAGTTTGGATAGAAAAACCTCCACGGATAGACGCTGAAACAAGGGATTCCTGAATTTCACACAGTCATCCGGTATGGCGATCATCTCCAGCGCGTTCGGATTGTTGCGCAGCAGCAGTTCGACAAATCGCCCGAGTTCATAGTAAACTTGATCGCTGCGTTCGTCGGCTACCTGGTCGATGTGGTCGAGCCCGCCTAGAAAACTGTCAGGAACGATGAAAACACCGCGTCGATCCTGATCCGATGTGGCGATGTGTGTGCCATAGGCATGACTTCCTGAAATGGCATCAAAGAACAATAGATCCGGCATTCTCACTCGTTCGAGAGTGAGAGCGGAGAGAGGTTCAAGGTGGCGGGAGCGCACTTCCCGGCGCAGCAACTCATCCATGGTATCGACCCGGGAGATTCCGGCGGGAGTGGCGGACAAGCGGCTTTCCGTTGCCTGCATGGCCCGGTTGAGGAAATCATCGAGTTCCGGGATACGCTCCATTGTTTTGCATTCCGCGGTGGCTTCCTTGTGTTTCAACAAGCCGGGCACCAAGGCGCGCACCGAGTCATCCGCCATGCACAGCAGCTCGACAAAAGGAACGGGTGGGATTTCGCGTCCATCCAACACCCAGCGGGCGGCGAGCGTGGATCGCAGCGCATACAGATAATCCTTTGCCCGCACCTGGGGGCGGTCCAGCTTGGTGTTGAGGATTTGTTTCGCCAAGCCACGGTAGTGGTCTGCAGAGGCCTTGGGGGAAAACACCTCGCAGGCAGCCGTCCGCCAGCGGCCGAGAAACCCCTGAGCCTTCCGATAGACGATGGGCGAGTGGAGCCACTCGACGAGAGCGCCATTTGATTTTCCCAACAAGCCGGCCGCCTTGCGCACATCCCATCCTCCGGCATCGAGATCACCCACAAGCGGCAAATCAATCGCTTCTGTGCCCTGAACTACCGAAAGATAAAATCTTTGGGGCCGAACAAAGAGGAAGCGGATGTCGTAGTCGCTGTCCGGCGAGGCAAATCCCCAGGCACGGCTGCCGGATTCGCAGGCATAGACAATCCGGAAGCCATGCTCGACTTCCAGGCGATCCAACAATTCACCAATCTCGTGTTCCACCGTTCTCATTCCCGAAGGATGTATATTCGGGTCAGGGTTCAAAAATCAATGATCTCCAGATTTGTTCCCCCGATTTTTTGAGCAGTGACCACCCTGAGTTGCCCATCCCATCCAAGAATGGGAAAGCTGGCCGACGTCAGCTTTAGACATGGTAGTTCACTGAGTCTTTCTCCCCGATGCTGAGATGTTTTCCCTTGAGAAGCGCTTCAAAAACTCTGCTTGCATCGGCATCGCTTGCGTTCTTGCCCAAAATGGATTTCAGGTGACTGATCAAGGTTGTCTTCTTTTTCGGTCGGTTGGAGACAGTCTTTCGCAGGCGTTCCAAAACCTTGCTCAGATTATCTTCCTCTTCAGAACGCTCTCCTTTTATGGCTGCAGTCGCCTCTTTGGGTTTGTGGGAGAATGTCAGGGTTGAGCAGTCGTCATGACGCCGCACATGGATGTGCCGGCTTTGGAGGTGTTTCATCATCGGTTCGTAGCCCTTGTCTTTTGAAACAATGTGAAAGTAGGCCGTGGGATCGGACAGCACCTTGCGGCCCAAATAGTAGGACAGGGTGAAGTCGAGGGCGTTCTTTCCGCTGCTGGTCAGACGGATCAGCTCCACAGAGGCTGCGTGTTCCATCAGCTTCTCCACCAATGCGACATCGAGCTTCGTCTGCTTGGCTCCGATCAGGATTGTTAAGGAAACCGCTTTGGTGCCAATCACTGAGGGGTCGAATGAATGCACATTCTCAAAATCCACAAAAACATAGTTCATCGGGGGAGGGAGATCGAGGGGAGTGGTCATGGTGATTTAGGTGGTGATCTGTGTCATCAAGTCCCAGTTGCTGCTGATGAGCGCAGGGGTGATGAATTTTGTCCGAATGTCCGTCTCGGTAAAATGCCTCTTGTTGATCTTTCCGGGATAGCCCTTCGCCATAAAGGCAAAATCATGAAGCAGTCGGGCCGAGTCCGCGAGGCAAAAAGAGATAATTGGAACGTGCAGGTTTGCAGCATCCATCCTTGAACCATCTATCGGGAACCAGTATTTTACACGCATGACAGCCGAATTTGAGCCTCTCTTCAAACTGGGTCGGGCAGAACGCCTGCAACTCGTCGAGGACCTCTGGGACAGCTTGGCCGGGGAGGAAGATCCCACACCGGTCTCCGAATGGAAGCGCGAAGAACTTCGACTTCGTAAGGAACACTATACGCAGCACCCGGCTTCTGGGCTTCCATGGACAGAGGTGAAGCAGCGGGCACGTGGCCAAAATGGTTGAAAACATCATCTTCACCCCGCAGGCAGCGGAAGACGTTGCGGCGGCATACGGATGGTATGAGGATCGCGAGCCCGGTCTCGGCGAAGACTTCCTTCGGTGCGTCGAGGCTTGCCTTCTCATGGCCCTGCGACATCCTCACATGTATCCTTCCGCAGTGGACGAATTCAGGAGGGCTCCCATCCGGCGTTTCCCGTTTGAAATCTTCTATGAACCAACCGGCACAGATCTCATCGTTTACTCCGTATTCCACTGCTCGCAAGACCCGGAAAAGTGGAAAAAGCGGCTCGGGCGAGCTGATTGAGCGGACCCGCTTGGCAGCTTCCTGTGGTTCACTGACTTCGCACCTCAAGGCACGATCGTTTCCAAATACGTAAACGCGCCATTTTCGACGCGGAGGATCACGGCGGGTTTGGCGGGGTTCCGGTTTGTGTCGAAGGTGAGGGTTCCTGTGACACCGGCAAAGACGGAGGTGGCTGCGATGGCGTCGCGGATTTTTGATCGGTCTTCATCGCCTGCGCGGGTGATGGCATCGGCGGCGAGGCTCACGGCATCAAATGCCAGGGCGGCGAGAGGCGGCGGGAGGCTTTGGAATTTGGCTTTGTAGGCGGAGACGAACGCTTCGTTCTGGGGAAGCAGATTTTCTCCGGAGAAATGATTGGCACTGTAACAGTTATCAGCGGCAGCACCTGCGGCCCGGAGAAATTCCACGGAGTCCCAGCCATCACCGC
Source organism: Terrimicrobiaceae bacterium (assembly GCA_041752795.1). GTDB lineage: Bacteria > Verrucomicrobiota > Verrucomicrobiia > Chthoniobacterales > Terrimicrobiaceae > JAJTZA01. The sequence continues at coordinate 75 of JBGSVX010000127.1, read as the reverse complement.
CAAGGAATGGGATTTCCAGACCGAGCTGACGCGCCTCGCGGATCACGAGAGCAGCTTCCTGATAGTAGCTTGGGA
>JBGSVX010000126.1:0-4285 GCA_041752795.1 Terrimicrobiaceae bacterium | reverse complement strand
CTCGCCAATTGCCTGCCCGCCGACAAAATGGGTTTCTATATGGGCGTCTTCAACTTATTCATCGTGCTCCCACAAATCACCATTGCCCTCGGCCTCGGTGAAGTCCTCGCCCATTTCCCATCGATCGATGCCCTCTACGTCGTTGTCGGTGGGGGAGCCTCCATGATTCTTGCCGCCGTGCTTACCCTCCGTGTTCGCTCAGCAGAGCACGTGGGGTGAAGGAAGGCCCGCAGGGTTTGAACCGTTCAACATGCGTTGAGATTCCGGAGTTGTTTTCTGGAAATCCACTGCATATCCTGAGGTCAGTCTCTCTCCCAATGAATGCCACTCCCCGGTCCGAGGGTTTTACCCTTATTGAACTTTTGGTTGTGATCGCAATCATTGGAATCCTGGCGGCCTTATTGTTTCCTGCGGCCGGTGCGGCCATGGATGCTGCACGCAAGTCCAAAGCCAAGAACGATGTGGTGCAATTGTCGATTGCCGTCAAAGCCTACCAAACCGAATACGGCCGTTCCCCGGTTGTCGGGTATGGCGGGGATGAAGCGTCCGAAGGTTGGTTCCAAGGGCCTGAAACCGGTTCCCAGTATAATAAAGACATTGTGAAAGTGCTGATGGGTGAAAACGTGAACGGGCTCAACCCTCGCAAGGTCGTGTTTCTGGAGACACGACCTGCCAAAGGCACACCCGACGCGCCCAAAGACGGAGTGGCTGATGATGGCATGTTCTACGATCCATGGGGAACTCCCTATGCGGTCAAAATTGACACCGAATACGACAATTGGGTCGAGTATTATGGTCAGGGCTCCCAGGAAAACGTGCGAACCACGGTGATTGCCGTGAGTTTCGGAAAAAACAAGATCCAGCAAAACATCAACCTCACCTCGGACAAAGGTGCGCGCGTGGATGATGTCGTGAGTTTCCAGTAGAGCCCGCGAGGTGGGGCTCTCAACCCGGCTGCTCGGTTGGATTCAATGACGGGAGCAGGTCCAATAATTCCTGCGGGCTGGTGACAAGATATTCGGGTTTCAGCGAGGCGAGGGATTCCTGACTATTGTACCCCCATGTGACGGCCGCGATGCGGATACCGACTTTTTGACAGGCTTCAATATCCCGTGTTTCATCGCCTATAAAGAGGACTTCGTGTTTTCCAACGCCGAGGTCTCTGAGGGCCAGACGGATTTCGCGGGCCTTGCCCAGCAGCTTTGAGGAACTGCGAATGAAGGCAAAATGTTCGAGTTGGTGATTTGCAAGGAAGATGCGGACATTTTCCGCCGTGTTTGAGGTGATTATTCCAAGCTGATAGCCGCGGCATTGAATTTCCCGAATGAGATCCGGCGTGCCCGGGAGTGGCTGGATTTCGTGAATCCGTCGCTTGAGTTCCTCGGTTCCTCTCATGGAGATGCGGCGCAGTTTGCGGGTGGGCACATTCAAAAAACTGAGGAGCTGGGCGGTCCTCATGTTTCTGGCCTTTGGAATATCCTCTGGTTCCAAGCGGCGGAAGCCGAACTCCCCGGAGAGAAGGTTCAGGATTTCCAGACCGGCATCCAACGTGTCCCCAATGGTTCCATCAAAATCAAAAATGACAATTTTGGGAGAATACGTTGGTTTGGCCCGGCGGCGGGCCCGGCGGGTTCTGTGCAGGACCAACTGTGCAAATCGTCTCACACCGTGACGGGCATCTCCATCGTGCCCTTAAATTTTGCCTCTTCAGGTTCCAATCCAAAATTGGATGACACCAAGGCATTGATGCGATCCAGCTCTTCGGGGGTCAGAGCCGGGCACTCCGGGGCAGCCGCAAATTCTTCAAGCTGCTCGGCATTGTAAATATTTGGCAGGACCGAGGCCGTACGGTCATCGGCCAGCAACCAAAGGATGGCGGCTTGTCCCATCGTGCGCCCTGACTCCAGGAAGCGGAGTTGGTCGATTTTTTTCACTCCATTGAGCAGCCACGATTTCGGGCGGTGATTGCGGTGGTCATTCGGAGGAAAAACCGTCTCAGCCGTGTATTTGCCTTCGAGCATGCCGGAAGAATGTGGCACGCGGATAAGAAACATGGTGTCTGCTCCGGCTTCGCGAGCTGCGTCCTGGATGACCATGCCGGGGTGTTGCTCCAGCATGTTGTAAATGTGTTGGAGCATGGCCGGCTTGCGCTTGTGGATGGCGCGAACCCCTTCCGCAAGCCATCCAATCGCCGGGCCGAGCGCCACGCCATAGACGCCGATCTTCCCTTCGGCCCTCATATCCTCCAGCGTTTCCCAGACAGCGTCTTCGTCCACCTGTTCCATCCGGATGTTGTGCAATTGCAGCACATCAATCCGGTCAGTCGCCAAACGTCCAAGCGCCGCCTCTGTCGCAAGACGGATGTTTTTCGGACTGAAATCCTGGGGGATTTCGCGCTGACCCCTCCGCCCGTCGCCAAAATTCACAAAGTCGTAGCCGACCTTCGTTGCGATCACGATCTCGTCACGGCGACCGGGAAAGGCCTTTGCAATGAGTTCCTCACTGCGTCCATTTCCATAAGTGTCAGCAGCATCAAACAAGGTCACTCCAAGGTCCAGGGCCCGACGCATGAGGACCACGGCTTCATCATCAGAGTAGGTTCCCCACCATCCGGTGGAGAGTGTCCAGAGCCCGAAGCCCACTTCACTGACCTTGAGGTCCGTTCCTCGAAAATTGCGATATTTCATAAGCGGAGAGAGTTTGTCATTGCGCGTCCTTCAAAACAAGACGCTGAAATCAGGAATTTTTGGAGTGTTGGATGAGTTCGATTTCGTAGCCCTCGGGCGCATCAATGAAAGCGATCACACTTCCATTTGAAGACGCATGGGGGCCATCGCTGAGCGGATATCCGAGTTTGGCAGAGTGCGCGGCAAAAGCGGTCATATCCTCCACCTCAAAAGCCAAATGCGTCAAATCCGGTCCCACAACCACGGGACCACTTTCATCAAATTTGCAGATTTCAATCAGTTCCTCACTGTCGGGGGCTTTGAAAAAGACCAGGTGCGAACCACGTCCGCTCACCGAGCGTCGCACCTCCTCCAAACCAAGGACCTCTTTATAAAAATGAACCGTCTTCTCGAGGTCGGCCACCCGGAAGCGTGTATGAAGCAGTTTTTTAACCATGGCATCCATCGTATGCAATCGTGAGGGGTTTGTCAAAGTTGGTGCCTCAGCGGGTATGAGACTGATCCTTGCCTTCGGAGACTGGTTGAGATATGATTTGCGAGTGATCGCGGAACTTGATGTGAGGACCCTGTCTAAAATCGAAAAGCTTCGGCTGATCGAAACCCTTTGGGCAGATTTATCGTTGGATGACTCCGGGATCACCTCTCCAAAGTGGCATCAAGATGCACTTCTTGAGGCCGAGCGATTGCATGCCGAAGGAAAGGCAGCGTTTTCCGACTGGAGCGAGGTCAAAGATCGAATTCGCGCGACGGTGTCCGGACGGTGAAAATTCGGGTTCTCGACCTTGCGGAACGAGACTTGGAGGCGGGTTTTTATTTTTATGAGGCCCAGCAGATCGGCATCGGGGATTATTTTCTCGATTCGATGTATTCAGAAATCGACTCACTATTTCTCTATGCCGGGATCCATAAGCGGGTCTTTGGATATCACCGGCAGCTCTGCAGAAGATTTCCGTATGCCATTTACTACAAAAAGGGAGACAACGACATTTTCGTCTGGCGGGTGTTGGATTTGCGCCGTGAACCGACATGGATCTCCGATCAGCTCAGGAAGCTTTAGGCGGGATTTCGTTCAGGTATCGCCCTTGAAATTTGTGGTTTGAATGGTCCGGTCAAACAGATGAACTCGACGGACTGCGGAACGTTGTGTATGTAGAGCACCATGAACATGCCTGCAGGGATTCATGTGGTTCGGCATCCGCTTGTGCGGGCGAAGGTAACGGTTCTTCGGGACAAAACAACCGGCACGGAACTCTTTCGCCGCACGCTTGGGGAATTGGCTATTCTGGTTGCGTATGAGGCAACCCGCGACTTGGAGGTGGATGAGCATGTTGTGCAGACTCCGCTGGAAGAATGTGTGGGGTCCAAGCTGATGAGGCCGGTAACCATCGTGCCAATATTGCGTGCTGGCCTCGGCATGGCGGAATCGCTGCTGAAGATTCTCCCCGCCGCGCGGGTCGGTCATGTCGGGATGGCACGCAATGAAACGACCTTTCTTCCGGAAAGCTACTATTTCAACCTAAAAAGGAAAATGGGCGAGGCGTTATGCCGCTGAAGATGTCCGCAGCGTGAGCGATAAGATTTGTTGGGATATCTGGGAG
>JBGSVX010000125.1:0-1802 GCA_041752795.1 Terrimicrobiaceae bacterium | reverse complement strand
TGGTGCGTCTTCGGGCTCGTTCTCTATCCCCAGAAAGACCTCCTGTTTTGGAGCATGACCGCTTGTGTGACTCTTGGATTTTTGTTTTTGGCCGTCCTGGTCGGTTCACAAACATTTGCCCGGTTTTTTTTCCGGGTGGTTCGTCGATTTGCTCCGCAAAAAATTGGTAAAAAATTTGGGATTTTGGAGGAATCGTGGATGGAAATGCACGGCTACTTCTGGGGCGATCTCCCAAAGTTGTGGTCCGTGGTGTGCACCTCTCTGGGCATCTGGTTCCTTCACCTCCTGCAAATCTGGATGTTTACGCTGGCGATCAACACGTCCGTGCCATTCCTCTCCAATATGGCTCTTGCCCCACTCGCAATCCTTGCCGGCCTGCTGCCACTAACCTTTGCAGGCATCGGCACCCGCGATGCCGCCCTGATTTATTTTTACTCCCCATTTATGGCCGCCGCAGACGGTGCCGCCCTCGGCGTCCTTTGCACCATGCGCTACTTCCTGCCCGCTCTCGCAGGTCTCCCATTCCTTGGTCCGGCCCTCGCGTCAGTCGCCGGAAAAATGAAGGTCAAGAAATGAATTCGCGGCAGGGAAGAAGATGATTTAACCGCAAAGAACGCAAAGGACACAAAGGACACAAAGGACACAAAGGTACTTAATGTTTTTTAATTCCGCATCTTTCCTGTTTGTCTTTCTGCCGGTTGTGCTGGCGGGATTTTTTTTGCTCGAGCGGGTCCCGCAGGTTTTTTGGAGGCAGGTTTGGTTGTTGGCTGCTTCGCTTGTGTTTTATGGCTGGGCCAATTCCCAGGCACTCCTGCTTTTTATTCCTCTCATCGCGGTCAATTTTGTCATTGGAAACCGGCTCCTGAAATCTGCAGGCGTTCCTTCGCGGCTACTTCTGGGAGTAGGAATTGTCTTCAATCTTCTCATCCTCGGCTACTTCAAATACGCAAACTTTTTTGTCAGCAACCTGAATGTCATGCTTCAGGACGATCTCTTTTTGGATAGGATTCTGCTGCCCCTCGGGATCTCGTTTTTGACCTTCATGCAGATCGCGTGGTTGGTGGCCAGTTATCGCAAGGAGGCGGTCCCTTGCTCACTGTTTGAATTTTTTCTCTACTCAGCATTTTTTCCTCAGGTGGTCTCCGGTCCGATTGTTTATCAAAAGGAATCACTGCCTCAATTCCGCAAAACCCGGACCACTGAGGAGCGAACCGCCGACGTCTGTGTTGGCGCGACACTGTTTTCCTTGGGCCTTGCCAAAAAGGTTTTGTTGGCCGATCCGCTGGGACCATGGGCCACCCAGGTTTTCTGGGCTGCCGGCGAGGGCCATTCGATCAGCCTGATCGCAGCATGGATCGGCGCTTTGGCTTATGCCTTCCAACTTTACTTCGATTTTTCCGGTTACTCGGACATGGCACTCGGCGTGGCCCGCCTCTTTGGAATCCGGTTGCCTCTCAATTTTAACTCCCCCTACAAGGCGGAAAGCATCAGCGACTTTTGGCGGCGGTGGCATATGACCCTCTCCCGGTTTCTCAGGGACTTTGTTTACATCCCATTGGGAGGGAGTCGATGTGGCGGGGTGCGGCGTTCGATGAATTTGTTTTTAACGATGTTAATTGGCGGGTTCTGGCACGGAGCAGGATGGACATTTCTTTTGTGGGGCGCATTGCATGGCGGCTACCTGGTGATCAATCATCAGTGGAGTCTGATCACGGAATCTCGAAAAATCCCGGGGTCATTCGTTTTTTCGGGATGGGGAGGGCGGCTGACCACATTTGCGGCCGTGCTTGTGGCATGGCTTT
>JBGSVX010000124.1:0-1910 GCA_041752795.1 Terrimicrobiaceae bacterium | reverse complement strand
CGCAGGGTCGGCGCTCACGGTGGGGTTGGCGTTCGCCTGCATGGGCGTTGGATCGGCCTTCTGGGGAAGTGACTCCATTTCGCGATCACGTGCTTCCACAAATTGGGTCCTCAAAAGGGGCACGTAATGTTTTGTTACGGCAAGGAGTTGCACCAAAGCAAACAGTCCCAGCAAAATCATTGAGACAACAAAGGTTTTGCCGATGGGTTGGCGGGGAATGGGAGGGGTGACGGATGTTGACACGGTCACGACTGTTACCAAATCCCGCGAAAATGAAAAGACCTTCCGATTGAAATCCTCATGTCAGCTGATTTTGTGATTCGAATTGTGCGATACATTCAGGATAGTTCGAGCATGCGACGTACGGAGCGTTCGGCTTTTTGGCGCAGGCTTTCCTCCATCACGATTTCCGGTGACAGGTTTGCGAGGCAATCTCTCAGTTTTTCCAACGTGTTCATTTTCATGTAGCGGCAGTCATTGCAGGCACAGAGTTCTGTCGGCCCTGGAACAAACTCTTTTCCCGGAACCTCCCGTCGCAGGCGGTGAAGCATTCCACTTTCTGTGACCACAATGAACGAGGTGGACGGAGACTCTTTGCAATACGTGATCATTCGTTCGGTTGAACAAACCTCATCCGCCAGAAGTCGAACGGCATACGTGCATTCCGGATGAGCCACCACCTTGGCCTCCGGGTATTTTCCGCGAATTCCCTCAATGCTTTTTCTGGTGAATTCCACATGCACGTAACAATTTCCCTGCCAGAGATCCATGGGGCGGCCGGTTTGCTCGGTGACCCATGCCCCAAGATTCTGATCCGGAACAAACAGAATCGGACGGTCTGTGGGAGCGGCATTCACGATTTTTGGCGCATTGCCGCTCGTGCAAATCACATCCGCCAAGGCCTTCACCCCCGCACTGCAATTGATGTAGGCAACCACATAGTAGTTTTTGTTTTCATGTTCCCGCAAATAGGCCTCCAGGGCTTCGGGCGGGCAGGAGTCCGAGAGCGAACACCCTGCATCCATGTCCGGCAACACAACGGTCTTTTCGGGATTGAGGATTTTTGCAGTCTCGCCCATGAAATGGACCCCGCAAAAGGCAATCACGTCCGCATCGGTTGCCGCAGCCTGACGGCTCAGCCCAAGGGAGTCCCCAACATAATCGGCAAGATCCTGGATTTCTCCCGACTGATAGTTGTGTGCAAGAATGACCGCATTGCGCTCTTTTTTCAGAGCCCGGATTTCCTCAACCAAGTCCAACGATAGCATGCCCGAAACTGATGCAAACCGGTGAGGGAATCAAGGCTGCGTTCGATGGAGAGGCGAGAAATGCAGAAATCCTGCATCCATGCAGGGGAATTCAACCAATCAGTTCCTGAAGAGTTTTTTCATCAACTCCTGTGATCAGAAATGTGTGTCCGCCGGCCGACCATGTCGCGGCAAGGAGTTTTCCGTCACGAACGACTTTGGGAATCGTACCCGGTGGGTTCAAAAGGTTGTTTTGATCAATGACAAAAAGGTGGACGATGCGCTGATCTGACATTCGAAAACAGATCAGGGAAACCTTGGCTCCGTGAAATGAATAGGTCTGACACCCCTTGCCCGGCAGGCCACTCAGTCCGGTTGGAATTGCAAAATCCGATGGTGCGCCCTCAGAGGCCAACCACGAGCGGAGCTGAGTGGGGTCCGGCGATTTTTTTCCAAGCCAGATGAAACCGCTTTCACTCAACGCGGCAAATTGCTTCAAGAAATCCGGTCCTGTGGCGCGGTTGGTGGCACCTGGTTTGAGCACAAGCGCGATTCCCACCAGGACAGCGATCGCCGCAGCAAGTGCCAGCCAGTGGGAAAATGCCCAGGACCTGGATTTTTCTGGAGGTTGGCCTCGGCGTCCAGATTCAAGCATGGAATCAC
>JBGSVX010000123.1:0-7164 GCA_041752795.1 Terrimicrobiaceae bacterium | reverse complement strand
GCGGTCTGGCTCACCATGGCAAGCGAGTCTCCAAGCTCGGCATTGACCGGGTCATCCGAGTCCGAACGTTTTTCCCGCACGGTGAATCCAGTGACTCCGGCCATCAGGAGTTCCAAATTGTAGGAGGCGGTGACGAGATTGGAATATTTTTGGGCGATGGTTTCGCCCTGTTCCGTGACCCGCATGTCGCCCTGAATCGATCCATGGGGCAACGCTCCAAGGAATCGATGCGTCGGGCCGGCTCCACGGCTGATCGTGCCTCCTCGACCATGAAAAAACCGGATTCGCGTGTCACCGGCTGCCGAGGCAATCGCGGATTGGGCTTTGTGAAGTGCCCACTGACTTGCCAGCGTTCCGCAGTCCTTATTGCTGTCGCTGTAGCCGATCATGACCTGCTGGATCGGCTGACTGTGCGGCAGGGACAGCACTTTGCTGCGGTCCTTCTGCTGAAAAATCAAGCTACGTTGGGTCACCGGATGATTCAGGAAACCGGACAGCAGGCCCGGGCTGCGCTCGAGGTCATCCAACGTTTCAAACAAAGGCACAACAGGAATCGTGCAGGCCAGACCTTCAGGCGTCCAGCGCATGAGCCCGGCTTCGCGGGCCAGCACAAAAATCACAAGCAAGTCCGAGAGCTGACGGGTCATGCTCACAATCAGCGAACCGATTCCCCCGCGTCCAAATTCCCGGATGTGGCGACGAAGCACGGCGTAACAGGAAAGCACGTCATCTGCCTCGGCACCAATTCCCGCATCCGTGTAAAGGAACGGACGCGGGGACTCGAGCTCCTTGTTCAAAAACTCCAGACGTTCGGCCTCGGACCAATTCTCGAAATTCGGATTCGGGTGGCCGGTGGCTTCCAGAATTTGCGTGAGTGCCTTGTCATGGAACTTGCTGTTTTGGCGGATATCCAGAGCCGCGAGGTGAAACCCAAAAACGTCAAGAGCGCGGCGAACCGGCCAGACGGCATTGGCAGCGAGCCGGTCGGCTCCGACCTCATGGAGAGAGTCAACGAGAAGGGAAAGATCCTCGTCGAGTTCCTCAGGCATGCGGTATTTGTTGCCCTCCTCGCTCATCTCAAGGTTGCCTGCAATGCCGGTCACAATGGGCAACTTGCTTTGCAACAGGAGCACGTATTGACGCCATGGCTCATCCGAATACCGGCGGCTGATCTCAGAGGCCGTGTCAGGATTTTCCGCCCAGAGTTTCACAAGTGCCTGGTCGAGGATTGTCGGAGTTTTTTGAAAATTGCTGGAGAGCGGAAGGCGTTCGGCCAGCACGCCGAGGTGGCGGTGCATGACCAGCAGGGCATTGAGGCGGAGGTCCACGAGGGTTTCCTCGGTGACCTTGGCATCCACAAGCGGATGGCCGTCACGGTCTCCTCCAACCCAGCTCCCAAACCGAAGGCGCGGCCAAGCATGAGGGTCCGCGAGAAGCGCGGGATCAAAGCCGGCCTGACTCCATGACCTCATCAGACGCTCATCGAGTTGGGCGAGAGCAAGTGGAAATACCTCGCGCAGGTAAAATCCAACCCCTCTGCGCTCGGAGGCGACCTCGGGTTTTTCCAATAAAATTTCGCCACTTCGCCAGAGCCGTTCGAGCACGACCTTTATCTCATCCCGGATGGCATCCCGCTGCGTGGGGGTCAGAGATTCCTGCTCCAGATTGGAGAGCAGCGAATAGACTGCGCGGTGTTGTTCCAGCACGGAGGCCCGTTTGGCCTCGGTCGGATGAGCGGTCAGCACGGGTTCAACACGAACCTCGGGAAGGATGTCTGCGATTTCGGAACCTGTGAATCCAGCCTGTGACAACTTGGCGAGTTCCTCTCCCCAACACCCCGGTTCCTGCGTGAGCCCATGCTCGATTTCCCGCAACCGACGGGTGCGGGTCGAAGCATTTTCCTCGACCATATTCAATAATTGGAAGGCAATCGAAAAGGCCTGCTCGATCCGGGGAGGCGGGCTTTGCGAATCATGAGCAGGTGAATCTTTCCTCCATGGCAGATGATTCGCCGCTCCGGTCTCTCCCAATTCCTCCAACACCTCCCGGAGGCATTCCATCAAATATCCCAAATCCGCATCAATTTTTTCGAATCCCGATGCGATGTATTCTGCTGTTGTTTTCAAAGCCATAAGTTCCCTGTTCGAAATGCGGGTATCATCACTCGCCGCCGGACAAAAGCAATTTTTGCAAAGACCTTGCGACCGGGCATCAATGCGCGTGCGATTTGCGGAGAACTTTGAGCGCCTTGGCCGGGTCGGCAACCCTCAAAATGAGAAGGCCCTTTTTCGCGGATGGCATCGAGGCAAGATAAGCGTAATCGATATTCACCCGGTTGGCGGAAAGGGTGCGCGCGATGCGGGAGAGGCTGCCCGGACGGTTGTCATTTTCAATCATGAGCACCTCGTTCTCGACAACCAATGACCCCCGGCTCTCGAAGACCGCGAGCGCCTTGCGGGCATCACTCACCACCAATCGCACCACCGCGTGATCCACGGTGTCCGAAATGGTGAGGCCGTAAATGTTGATTTTTTCCAAAGCCAGCACATCACACACTTCGGCGAGTGTGCCCGGCTTGTTGGCAAGGAAAACGGAGAGTTGTTCGACAATACGCATGGGGATGGGAAAGAGCATGTGCGATGCCAACCCGGCGGACAAGCCTTGGGTTTGAACTCTCAAAATCAAAGCAGATGCATTCAAAAACTTTGCCAACTCCCGAAAATATAAAAAATGCCTAATCTCCTGATATTGGAGTTGCGTCAAAGCAAAAATTCATTGTGACTCGTCTCGTTCGATGGCGGCCCCAATTTTCACATTCAGTCTCTCTGATTTTTCGTATGCATTCCTGAGCGTGCTGCTTGAAGGAATGCCGTTCGTTCTTGTGGGGACTCTTATTTCCGGCCTTCTGGATCAGTTTTTACCGTCAAAAGTCATGATGCGGTTTCTACCGAAAAACGCATTTTTGGGAGCCTGTGCGTCTGCGGGATTGGGGATCATTTTCCCGATGTGTGAATGCGGGGTTGTGCCTGTGATCCGCCGCCTGATTCACAAGGGCCTCCCGGTTTCCAATGCCGTGGCCTATATGCTGGCCGCACCGATCGTCAATCCCATCGTCATCGTGAGCACGGTCGCCGCGTTCCGGGGTCAGGGTCCTCTCGAAATGACCGTGCTCCGGGTGGGCATTGCCTATTTGGTGGCGGTGCTGGTCGCGATGGCCGTTCACAATTTGCCACTTCGTCGGGTGGTCCGTCCGGAAATGCTCCGGGTTGATTCTGCAGACATGGCCTCCGATTCCGGCGAGTCCTTGTCGGTTTCATCCAAATTGCGGGCTGCTCTGCATGTGGCGGTCTCGGACTTTTTGGATGTGATGGTTTACTTCGTTTTGGGTGTCGGGGTTTCTGCAGCAATCAGCACGGCCCTCAATCAAGAGGTCATTCTGCCCCTGGCGCTGAATGATTGGCTGGCTACCGCGTCCATGATGGTTCTGGCCTTCATCCTCTCGCTTTGCAGCACCTCGGACGCCTTCATCGCCGCAACCTTTGTTGCCTTCCCGGCTGTCTCAAAATTGGCCTTCCTGGTTTTTGGTCCCATGCTCGACCTGAAATTAATTTTTATTTACAGCTCGGTCTTTACCAAACGTTTCGTCGCAGGTCTGGCCGTGGCTTTGTTTGTATTGATAGGACTCATTTGTGTGAGATTGTCGGTCATCGGGCTATGAATGAATCCGTTCGACGCTATTTTCATGCAGGCGCTCTCGCCGTCTGGGGAGCCGTCGCCATGGGATTTTATTTTTCCGGACGAATCGCTTCCTACCTTCATCCCAGCTTCCATGGATGGACCCTCTTTTCCGGCATCATCCTGCTTCTCCTTGCGGCTGGAATCATCTTTTTTCCGCTTGGCCAAACATGCTGCGAAGACGATTGCGGGGGAGCCCACACTCCGAAATCCTGGCTGGGCCTCATTCTTACCACCTCCCTGCTCACAATCCCACTGCTCGCTGCAGTTCAGATTTCCCCAAGTCAGTTCGGATCCGTCGCCGTGATGAATCGCGGCCTCGCCGAAAGCATCATCGATCTCCCCGGCTACGAACCCTATACGGAACCTCCCCTCCCCAACCAGGATGGTTCAATCGGTGCCGCAGGCGATGCCGTTGACACCGGCTCCTACCTCATCAAAAATTCGGCGGGTCAGATAGAAACCTCCCCGATTGACCTCCTCTACGCCGCGCATGAACCCGACATGCTCGCCGACTTTGAAAACAAAGAGGTCGAAGTGATCGGCCAGTTCTTCCCCGCGAAAAAAAATAATCCCCACGGCGACCGCTTCTCGCTCATTCGCATGTTCATCATGTGCTGCGCAGCGGATGCCCGCCCGGTCGCAGTCACCGTAAAAACAAAAACCCCGGAATCTTTCGCCGATATGAGCTGGGTGCGTGTCACCGGCCGTGCCACTTTCCCGTATGAAGGCGGAAACCGCGTCGCCGTCATCGTCGCCGACTCGATCACTCCCTGCGAAGCCCCGAACGAATCGTTTATTTATTAATCTCCACGATCCTCCGTGGCTTTCTATGGGGCCCAATGATCGGGGCTCATGAGGTGAAATGAATGCGGCCAATCGGAGTGGAAAAATGGAAAAAAAGCACCTGATTCAATTTTCTCCTTGCCTCCCGTCCTTTATTGAGATGAATTCTCATTCTCATTTATGTCATTATTTCGAATCGCTTCAAATTCCCGCAACGTTCTAATTGCAACCGCCCTGATTTTACCCTCAACCGTATTTGCCGAAGGATTGGAGGATTGGTGGCAGGGCAAGGGAGTCAGCGGTGACTGGCTGGGGGCCCGTCCGGTGATTGAAGAAAACGGCCTGAAATTTTCCGGAGAGTGGAAAGGGACATTTTATGGATTTGCGGGGGGTGGGCGCCCGAATCAGAAAGCCGGGTATTTTGATGAGGAGCTCAAATTTGGAGTGGAGGTGGATTTTGCGGCACTGACCAAGGTGGAAGCGTTTGAGGGGCTGAAAGCGTTTTCCGAGGTGCGATGGCGGGATGGTTTGAACCCGAACCTGCGAGCCGGAGCCTTCGGGACGTTTCAGCCCTCGGATTATCAGGGAGGGAAACAGTGGCGGCTGTTGAATTTCGGGGCGACCTACACCACGCCTGAACTCTTCGGAATCAAAAAGTTTGCAAGTGTCACCGGCGGATGGCTCCAGCCTCAGAAATTTTTCATCGAGCAGCCCCTCTCGAAACTTTTCATCAACAATGCCGTGAAGAGTTCCAAGGGACTTGGTGGCAACATCCCGTTCTCCTCGAGTTTTTCCAGTTGGGGCGGGGTTCTGACTCTCAAGCCTGTCGAGTGGCACTATGCGCGGGCCGGCTTTTTCATGTCCTATCCCCAGGCGACCTCCACGGCGAATCATGGGCTCGCCTTCGAAGGCTACGGACCGGATGCCTCACAAAATGGCCTCTACTTCCTTGGAGAAACCGGATTCACCCCAAAAATCGGTTCTTCGAAACTTCCCGGCAAATATGCCTTCGGAGCATATTCCTTCGGTCAGACGAACAGCGGATTTCAGGGCGGGGATTTTTCCAACAAGTATGGATTCTACTGGCAGGCTGACCAAATGATTTTCCGGGAGAGCGCGACGAAACACACTGATAGCAAACAGGTGGTTTCCTCGGATGGAAAAAAATCTGTGTCTCCAACAGAAACGGAAAAATTATCAGATCAGGGCCTGAATTTTTTCAGCCTCGTCGCCTACGCGCCACAGGTGAACAATGTGTTGCCATTCTACTTCCACACCGGCTTGGTGTATCGCGGCCTGATTCCCACAAGGGATGAGGACCTCACGATGTTCTCTTTCGCCTTTGGCAGTTACAGTGCGGAAAACATTGATGCACTCCAGGAGGACGGCATCACCAATCAGCCAAACTATTCAAGCGTGATTGAATTTGGACATCGGGTTCAAATCAACAAGTGGTCCTACGTGCAGCCATACATCCAATACATCATGCGGCCCAACGGAACGACGAGCATAGCAAACTCCACCGTGCTGGGATTCCAGGCCGGCGTCACTTTTTGAGATGTCGAAGAGAAAAGGCAGGGGGATTTCAGCATTCAGCCATCTCAAGCAATTCCCGGTAAAATCCCTCCAGAGCAGCGATGGACCGGGATTGTTCGAATTTTTCACGAACATTTTTTGCGGCAGCTGCCGAAGCGGCTTGGTAGCGGACAGTGTCGGATGAGAGCGTGAGAAGATTTTGCAGTAGGTGATCGGGATCGGATTCGGGAGCAAGAAAGGCATCGACACCATCCTCCGTGGCCTCGGGAATTCCTCCATGGAGCGTGGCAACGACCGGCAGTCCGCTGGCCATGGCCTCCAGCATGGAATTGGGAACCCCCTCCTGATCTCCTCGTGAGGTTGTGACACTGGGGTGCAAAAAGATGTGGGCACTTTGATAGAGGGCGCTCAGCTGAGACGCATCAAGGAACCCGGTAAATTCGACGCAGCCCGCGATTCCAAGTTCGGCCGCACGTTTTTCGAGAGCAGACTGAAGTGGCCCCTCCCCGGCCAGAATGAGCCGCGCGGCCGGATGGGATTTCAAAAATCCGGCAAAGGCAGTCAGCGTATCAAGCAGTCCCTTTTTTTCAATAAAGCGTGAGGCCTGAACCAGTCGCCATGCGCCATGGGCGGGAATATTTCGGACGGAGGCCGGGAATCGATCCATGGGAATTCCCGTGCGATTGATGCGGATTTTCGCACGGTCACAGCCCAAACCCACCAACCGGTCGGCAAGGGATTCGCTGCGTGCAAGGACCATGGGCAACACCTTCAATAACTGAACCAGCCGCTCATTGTAGCCGGGTTCGTTATTACGAAGCATGATGTCCATACCATGAAAGGAAACCAGGGATGGTTTGTTCCAATTGCGAAGAAACGGGAGAAGGTGAACGCCGGTGTGCCCGAAATAAACGTGCAGAAGATCGGCATCCCGCCGCTCCAGCACGCCATTCAATTGATCATATTCCCCACGGTAAAAAACCGGCTCCATCCGCGCGATGTATTTTTTGTAAAAGCGGGCAAGGAAATTGATGCGGGGACGTGGAAGAACTTCAACATCCTCAAAAGGAAACATGTCCGGATTCTCCCGGCTCTTGGTCATAACAA
>JBGSVX010000122.1:0-3772 GCA_041752795.1 Terrimicrobiaceae bacterium | reverse complement strand
CTGCGGGTCTCACCTGCTCCACATGCGAAACCGCCAGCCGTGGTGGAACCGGCGTGGAAATTGATACCGAACTCGTGCCAAAACGCGAAACCGGAATGACCCCCTACGAGATCCTGCTCAGCGAGTCCCAGGAGCGCATGCTGGTCATCGTCAAAAAAGGTGAAGAGGCCAAAGTGAAAGAAATTTTCGAAAAGTGGGACCTCCCCTATGCCGAAGTAGGCATCGTGAATGATGATGGGTTCATGCGGGTCAAAGAGGCCGGCAAGACAGTCGTCGAAATTCCCGCTCGGGCTCTGGCCGATGAGGCACCGCTCTACATCCGGGACGCCGCTCCCAAACCTGCTCCGCATCCCTCGGATGCAGAGACTCTGCTCGCCAATCTCGCAACCCCGGATGTTGATGCCCTTCATTTGGCGCTGGAGACCCTGCTGGCTCACCCGAGTATCGCCTCCAAACACTGGGTCTGGCGTCAATACGATCACATGGTCCGACTCGGTGCCACGGTTCTTCCCGGATCGGATGCGGCCGTTTTTATCGTCCGCGAAGCCGACAAAATTCTTGCAGCCAGCACGGATTGCAATGCGATCTACTGTCGTCAGGACCCGCGCGAAGGCGCAAAAATTGCCGTGGCCGAGGCCGCCCGCAATCTCGCGTGTTCGGGGGCCGTGCCACTCGCCGTCACGGACAACCTCAATTTTGGAAATCCTCACCGTCCGGAAAACTTCCTGCAATTGCGGGAAGCCGTGGAAGGGCTCGCCGAGGCTTGTGTGAAATTTGGCACCCCGGTCACCGGTGGCAATGTGAGTCTTTACAATCAAAGCCCCGCTGGCGCCATTGACCCCACACCAACCGTCGGCATGGTCGGTCTCATCGATGACCCTGCCCACGTCACCACCCAATCGTTCAAGGAAGCCGGCGATGTGATTCTTCTTCTTGGCGGGCCGGGTCATGAAATCGGAGCCTCCCACTATTTGTTAGCCGTGCATGGTCGCAAAGCGGGCGCTCCGCCGTCTCTCGACTACGACAAGGAATTGGCTGTCCAGGAAGCCCTTCGGGCCATGATCCGCCTTGGCCTCGTAAAATCCGCCCACGATTGCGCCGAAGGCGGCCTCGCCGTCGCCCTCGCAGAATCCTGCTTCTCGGGTCATCTAGTTCTTGGCGCGACAGTGACCCTTCCCGCCGGTTCGGACCGCCCTGAGGTCGCGCTGTTCAATGAATCGCAATCACGGATTGTGATTTCCGTTTCCGCCAAAAATGCCTCTGCCGTGGAGTCGCTCCTGACATGGCGGGGAATTCCCGCTCACCGCCTCGGACGCGTCGAAAGTGACCCCATCCTAAAAATCTCAGTCTGCGGTCAGGACCTCGCATGGGACACCATCTCCCTCCGCTCGACATGGGGCGATCTCATCGCCAACTTGATGAATCCCTGATGCGAAGCATCTTTTGGAGTGCTGCGATAGCGTAAGCGTTTCGCCGCTTTCCCATCACGGCGCATCACTCCGGGGCAATCCCAACCACTTGATAAACCGTAAAAAACGCATTCCGGAACCCGGGCTTCAGATATTCCGGGTGGACTTTCGGGCTGAGAGTTTTTGCAAGGGACTCTGACGGCGGTTTAATTCCAAGGAGCTCAGCCGAATTTTCAACAACGCGTGTGGGATCATCTGTGATCACGGCGGTAACCTGACGTTTCCTCAGGATTTTCTCTGCCTCCGCCGCCTCGGAGCTCAGAAAAAACCTGGCGGTGTCCACCGTGCCTGGAAGGCTTTGATGCGAGCTTCCCGCCACGAAGGGCCTCCCGCTCCAATACGCCAGCGGCGGACATATCCACCATGGCGCCATCACAATTCCCGGTCCGGATTTGCGAAGCACACCAGCCGTTTCCCGCAGGAGAATATTTTCCTGGCGGGTTTCGGTGCGCTGACGCAAGGCCATGCCTTCAGGGAAAAGTTGACGGTCCCATGTGCTTGCCACCGGCCAGAGAGAAACCAGAAAGGCAATCCACGCCATCCACGCGCGAGGCAACGCGCTCATCGCCGAAGGCAGGCAGAGAGCACAAAACAGAGCACTAAAATACCCCCACCTCGCAGTCGCGCTGGTTAGCACCAATAGAAAAAGCAAAACAATCGCTGAGGCCAGAAGCGCCGGGTCGCGGGATTTTATCCACCCGTAAAGCAAAACCACCGGAAGCAAAACCCCGAACCACCCGAGCCATCCCGCAAGCAGCGACCATGACACCGGCTGAAGCTCTCCGATGTTTTTGGACCATGACGAAAAATATTCTCTCACCTCCGCAGATGGCAGCCCTCCACGGAATCCATCAAAGAGCAGCGCAAATCCCACGATCCCCAAAAACACAACCGGAGCAAGCCATGCAAAACGCGCGGGGTTCGGGGATGAGTTGGCGCCAAACCGAGGAATCATGTTTCGCCCCAAAAGAAATGCTCTCACCACAAGGCAGGAAACCAAAAGAATGAGCGGCTCAAACAATGAAACCCACAGCGCAATCCCCCAACAAACCGCCGAAACCACCCCCCACGGGCTCCGCCCGGTTATTATGCTCCGCCCGTTTACAATGCCTCGCCCGAATATTATTTTCCGCCTGTTCCAAATCTCCAACTCAGCAATGAGCGCTCCAGTCAGCAAAAACAAAAGCAGGCTCTGATGATCAGGTCGCCCGACTGAAAATCCGTGTGCAAGAATCGGTGAGGCCGCGACCAAAAAAAGTGCTGCACTCCCGAACGGTTTCCTCCACGCCCAGCAGGCAACCATCAAGAGGGTTAGCACTCCCAATACAGGAGAAACCAACGCCCCGGCGAGGTCACGCGCTTGATCCTGCGCTGCGTTTTTTTCGAAAAATCCAAGAGTACGCGCCCCACCCGCAATCAACAAATCCAGCGGAGCCGTCGTGTGTGGCGCGACCCCAACCGGCGCATTTTCAAATTCATGAAACCGAATCGATGGACCGCCACCATCCAGCAGCAGGGCGACTCGGGTCATTCGCGAATAACAATCCGGGTCCACAAAAAAGACCTTCCCATCCAAAAAGACATCGGACCACCGGGAAAATTGACCCGCGATGCCCAGCAAAATCAGCGCAAAAAACACTCCGGCTTTTGCAAGGTGGCGCATGAGATCGTCTAGGTTGGACGATTGGTTTTGATGTAGTCCGCAATCGTGTTCACACAGGCGAACGCGTGGCGTGCAACTTCCGCACTTGGCGTGGGAACACCGAAAATTTTCTCGATGGCGACGGCCAGTTCGAGGGCATCGATGGAATCCAAAGCAAGACCCTCCGGACTGAAAAGCAGCACATCATTGCCGATGTCCTCAGGCGGCATTTTCAACATGAGACTCTCCACAAGCATGGACTTGATGCGGGCATTTAAATCGGTGTCAGACATTTCCTTATCCCGGAATCTTACGCATCCGTGGGGCCTTTGGACCAGAGCAATGAACCGGCAAAGGATAGAAATCCTACCTGCCCTTCGACGCCTGCAATTTCCCGGAATCACCCACGGCTCCCAAAGCGATTTCCACCCCTGCCAGCCCCGGCGATTGTGGCACCGGCGGTGCTTGTCCACCAAGGCTCACACTTTTTGGAGCGGCTCCTTTTGCCACCAGCATGCCCTGGATGCGCTCAGCACGGGCCTTTGCGAGCGAGGCAAAACGTTCATCAGGAATATCCGCCGCAGCAAGGAACTGCTCAAAAACTTTGAGATCCTTCGGGTTGAGGGGTGTTGCCGCTCCTTTGCTTCGTTTCACGAGATAT
>JBGSVX010000121.1:0-3291 GCA_041752795.1 Terrimicrobiaceae bacterium | reverse complement strand
TATGCACTCTGTAAGGCGGGCTACAATAGGTTGTTCAGCACATACAGCCAAGAGCAGGATGGCCATCGTCAGTTTTTGAGATGGTAGTTCACTGTGTCTTTCTCCCCGATGCTGAGATGATTTCCCTGCCTGAGTCCTTCAAAAATTCGGGATGCATCGTCATCGGTTGCGTTTTTGCCCAAAATGGATTTCAGGTGGCTGATCAGGGTTTTCTTCTTTTTCGGACGGTTGGAAACATTCCTTCTCAAGTATTCCAAAACCTTGGTCTGATCCTCGTCCGTTCCAGAGGGTTCTACCTTTTTGGGTCCCGTCGCATCCATGGATTTTGATGAAAATGGCAGGGTTAAGAAGTCGTCATGACGCTGCACGTGGATGTGCCGGCTTTGGAGGTGTTTAATCATTGGGCCGTAGCCCTTGTCTTTTGAAACAATGTGGAAGTAGGCGGTGGGATCGGACAGCACCTTGCGGCCCAGGTAATAGGACAGAGTGAAGTCGAGGGCGTTCTTTCCGCTGGTGGCTAGACGGATCAATTCGACGGACGCGGCGCGCTCCATTAACTTCTCCAACGGCGCGACATCCAGCTTCGTTTGCTTGGCTCCCAACAGGAGCGTGAAGGAAACTGCTTTGGTGCCAATCACTGAGGGATCGAATGTATGCACATTCTCAAAATCCACAAAAACATGGTTCATCGGGGGAGGGAGATCGGGGGGAGTTGTCATGGCGGGTTCAGGTGCAATGCCGTTCAGTGCATAATGGATGATTAGACAGTTCGGACAAGCGGAACCCTCCAGCGCAGCCGATTTTGCATGGCCTGCCGCGTTTTTGCTCAAACTGGCTGAAAGCCGGATTGCGGTTTTTGAAAATTGCCTCTAATCTCCTGCCGCCGTTCAGCCACAAAATCCCATGAGCCACGAAGAAACAAACCAAGAGCCTCTCGAAACCCGCATTGCCAATTTTCAATACCGTTTTGAAGCCCTGCGGTCGGCGGTGCAGACGGTGGTGATTGGGCAGGACGAGACCGTGCGACTGACCCTGATGGCGATGGTGGCCGGCGGGCATGTGTTGTTGGAGGGAGTTCCTGGTTTGGGCAAGACCCTGCTTGTGAAATCCATTGCGGCGGCATTGCATTTGCGGTTTCAGCGCGTGCAATTCACGCCGGACCTGATGCCTTCCGATGTGCTCGGTACCACCCTGTTGGTGGATGATGGCCATGGGCATCATCACTTCCGATTTGAGCCCGGACCAGTGTTTGCGAATGTGCTGCTCGGGGACGAAATCAACCGGGCGACACCCAAAACCCAATCCGCCCTGTTGGAAGCCATGCAGGAAGGTCATGTCACGGTCGGTGGCGAAACCCGCCCACTGCTTCAGCCATTTTTTGTGTTGGCGACCCAGAACCCCTTGGAGATGGAAGGAACCTATCCGCTGCCCGAAGCACAGATGGACCGGTTCTTTTTTCAAATCATAGTGCCGTATCCGACGGAGGAGGAATTTTCGCGGATTTTGGAAATGACCACTGCCGGAACGAAGCCGGAAATCCAGGCGGTGATGACCGGGGAGGAATTGTTGGATATGCGTCAGTTGGCGGCTTCATTGCCAGCCACGGAAACCATCCGCAACCGGGCGGTGCGGTTGGTGATGGCGACCCATCCGGATTCGCCTTATGCCACGCCGGAAGTGAAACGTTACGTTCGTTATGGAGCCAGTCCGCGCGCCGGTCAGGCCTGCATTGCCGCCGCAAAAATTGCTGCGGCACTGGCGGGGAGATTCCATGTTTCTTCCCAGGATTTGCTTTCCGTGGCAATACCGGTTCTGCGGCACCGCATGATCATGAATTTTGAAGCGCAGGCCGACGGATTGGATGCCGACCGCATTCTTCGGGGCTTGATGGCTGCCTGCGAGGCGGCATGGAGCAAGGAAGCCGAATAAATCCTTCCCGGTGACCGAACTCTTCACGGCGGAGTTTCTTGGCAAGCTGGAGGGACTGCACCTTCTGGCCCGCCAAATCTCGCGGGGACGTCAGCGTGCAGAGCGCCGGAGTGCCAAGCGTGGATCGGGCCTGGAATTTGCCGACTATCGCGGCTTCAGCCCCGGGGATGATATCCGGGCGATTGACTGGAAAGTTTACGCGAAAAGCCGGAATCTTCTTTTGAAATTGTTTGAAGAAGAGGAGGACTTGCATGTGCATTTGTTGCTCGACTGCACGGCTTCGATGGCATGGGGAAAACCCGCAAAATTCGACCGGGCACGTCAAATTATTGGAGGCCTTTCCTACCTTGCTCTCGCAAATCTGGACCGGGCGGGAGTGGCTCCCATCGGGCCTCAAAAGCAGGATGTGTGGGCACCGGGCCGTGGCAGGGCGAGGTTTCTGAGGTTGCTTCGCTACCTTGAAAGCCGGACCGCGGATCCTGGGCCGTTCGACTTGGCGGAGGGAGTCGGCCGGTGGTTGGCGGGACGGCCACGGCGGGGTTTGGTGATTTGGGTGACCGATGCGTGGGGCAGTTCTTTGGAAGATGCTTTTCAAGCGCTGGATCGTCTGCGCTACGCGCGTCATGAAGTCGGCATCGTGCAGATCCGTCATGCCGAAGAATGCGTGGCCGGCGAGCTTGGGGAATTTGAATTGCAGGAAGTTGAGGACGGGCAAACTCGCACGCTGATTATTGACCGTGCGATGGCCGAGGCTTACCGGAAGCAGGTTGCCGATTATGAGGAGCGTCTGGGCGATTATTGCCGGCGTCATGGTTTGGCGCATTTGGTTGCAGATGCCGCCGAGGACCCGGTGGATGTTTTGCGTCGGACGCTGTTTCAGGGAGGATTCGTTCAATGAGCTTCCTGTTTCCGATGGCATGGTGGCTTGCCGGGTTGGCGGTGCCGGTGATTGTGTTTTACCTCCTGAAGACGCGTCAGAGACGACGCGCCGTGAGTTCATTGCTTTTCTGGGAGGTGCTGAAACCCAAAATGGAAAACAGTCCCTTTTGGCGGAAGCTGAGGCGCTGGCTCTCGTTGTTGTTGCAGCTATTGATGTTGCTGTTGTTGATTGTGGCGCTGGCGCGGCCGGCTTTTGACTGGGAGAAAAATGCGCCGCGTCGCGTGGTGGCGGTTCTTGATCCCTCGGCGAGCATGCAGGCGGCTGATCCGTCGCCCGGTCGTTGGCAGGATGCCCGGAGCCGACTGGAAGCTGCCATTTCGCGGATGAGGGTGCAGGACGAAATGGCCGTGCTCAGTGCGGAAAATCCGCCGCGCATTTTGTCCGGCTGGACGACGTCCAAGCGGGTGCTTCGGGACGCGATC
>JBGSVX010000120.1:0-8190 GCA_041752795.1 Terrimicrobiaceae bacterium | reverse complement strand
TGGAGGGTCCTGCTTGTCAGGACCGCCCTGTCCCCTCGCAATTCCCGAACGGCATTGCACCTAACCCCACTTCGCGGACTGGAGGGTTCGGATGGCCGGGGAGCCGCTATTTTGCTATATCGACACCAAAAGGTCGGCACTACAGGGGGGCGGGGTTTTAGAGGAGCTGGTGAGAGTAGATTTTCGGCGGTGCCTTTTCGGGCAGTGTCATTTTGAGTTGTTCGAGTAGAAGCAGGAGGTCCTTTTCGGGCTGGGTGTAACGGGAGACAACGATTTCGCGGCCGTCCGTGGTGGGAAGGTGCACGTCGAGCATCTGCACGGCGGAAAACTTTTCGAGCACAGCCCGTGGAGTCAGGCCGCTGGCGCGGGATTTCAGACGTGCCGTGAGCGTAACCTGCAGGCAGTTGGCCAGGAACGAAGTCATCCAGTCCAATCCAGTCCGCGAAAGGTGGCTATCACCCGGAAGTGCGCAGCTTCAAGAACAGCGTTGAGTTGCATGCGCCTTGGACAAGCAGCCTTGCTGGATAATCAGCCCCTGACCCGGCTCGTGGTCGCGCGAAACCCGGTCCTCCACCCATCCGGCAGCGAGTATGTTGAAAATCAGGGCCGACCTCGATTCATCCAGTGCCCTCAATTCCTCCCACTTGACCCGGTCGAGTTCTTCGCCGGTCTGTTTCCATGGGCGAACGGAGGGAACCATTCCGGTCAGCATGTGTTTTTGGCACTCCGAAAGGATTTTTTGCCACGGAGGTTTTTTGATTCGTTTCGCGAATTGGCGGAGGGGGTGGGATTGATTCGGCTTCGCCTCACCCTCCGGGCTGCCTTCGGCAGTCTGTCTCGCTGCGCTCGGCTCGAACAGATATTCTCATCCCACGGAAGGCTTTTTGATTCGCTTCGCGAATTGGCGGAGGGGGTGGGATTCGAACCCACGGAGCCTTGCGGCTCTCCGGTTTTCAAGACCGGCGCAATCGACCACTCTACCACCCCTCCAAGTTTAAATGGCGCTGAAGCCAGCGTCTGCCATAGCCCGACTTGAGATAACGTTCCCGCTTTTCTGCGGTTTGTCGATCTTGGAATTCTTCTAAATGGATTCGGATCCATGGGCGGGCAGACTTTGTGGAACGGACGCGGCCTGCGTTGTGCGAGGCAAGTCGCTGGTCAGGTTCTGCGGAGCTACCAATGTAAAGAGAGCCAGTGGTTTTGCTCTGAAGGACATAAACAAAATATCTCATCAAGAATGCGGTTTTTCGCGTGCAGGTCGGCTTGAAGCCGGCCAAACGCGACCACGTTTTGCCCGTTTAACGGGCATGCACCTGGCAAGACCGGCGCAATCGACCACTCTACCACCACTCCGTGGGGGATACCCGGCAGGAAAACAGGCAAATGTTCAAGTTTTTAGAAAAATCTGGTCAAGGCGGTGGAGTCATCGCAAAATGTTGGGCTTTTCATGATTCGAAAAATTGGCATTGGGTTGGCAGGGTTTGGTACGGTTGGGGCGGGTGTTTACAAGCACCTTGCGTCCAATGCGGACGTGCTTGCCCGGAGGGCGGGGATTGAGTTTGAGGTGCGGCGCATTGCGGTTCGGGATGTGACGAGGCATGTGGGCAAGGGGGTGCCGGATGCGCTGTTTACGACGCGATTGGACGACTTGCTGGAAGATCCTGAGATTCAGATTGTGGTGGAGTTGATGGGTGGCATTGAGATTCCCAGTGCGTTTGTGAAGGCGGCCATGGAGCGGGGCAAGGTCGTTGTGACCGGCAACAAGGCGTTGTTGGCGGAACAGGGGGCGGAGTTGTTTCAGCTTGCCAACGCGAAGGGAGTTCCCATTTTTTATGAGGCGGCGGTGGCCGGCGGAATTCCGATCATCAAGTCGATGCGGGAGGCCTTTGTTGGTAATCGCTTTGAGCGGATTCATGGGATTTTGAATGGCACGAGCAATTACATTTTGACGCGCATGTCGGATGCGGGATTGGACTATCCCGAGGCCTTGGAGGAGGCGAAAGCGCTCGGTTATGCGGAGGCCGATCCGACGTTGGATATCAATGGGTGGGATGCCGCGCACAAAGCGATTATTCTTGCGTCTCTGGCTTATGGGTTCTGGGTTTCCCCGGCGGATGTGCTGGTAGCCGGGATTGACTGCGTCACAAAGGACGATGTGAGATACGCGGATGAACTGGGATATCGGATCAAACTTCTGGCCACGATCCGCTTGGAAACCGGTGGAGAAATCGGAGTGCGGGTATGCCCGACGCTGATTCCAAAATCTCATGTACTGGCTTCGGTGAACGGGGTTTTTAATGCGATTGCGGTGAGGGGGGATGTTGTGGGCGACACGCTGTTTTATGGACGCGGTGCGGGACAGGACCCGACGTCCAGCTCGGTGCTTGGTGATTTGGTCGAGGCAGCGGGCGCTCTTCAAAACGCACCACGCTGCTTCGGGTTTACTTCACACGAACTTTATGGCAAATGCCTGCCAAGCGATCAGGCGGTTTCAAAATTTTATTTGCGCCTGTCCGTGGAGGATCAGCCCGGCGTGCTGGCACGGATTGCGGGACTTCTCGGGGAGGCGGGGATCGGGATTTTGTCAGTGATCCAGCCCGGCATTGAGGAAGAGGGTCCGGTTCCTTTGATTTTGATGATTCATGATGCCGGAGACGGGGCCATGCGGGCCGCCGCAGAAAAAATTGCGGCATTGGATTGCGTGAAAGCCGCTCCGGCCCTGCTTCATGTGGAGACCTTTTCATGAGAAGCAATCCACTCCATGACCGGGGCGTCATTTCCCGCTATGCCCAATATTTGCCGGTCTCTGCGAGCACCCCGGTGGTTTCACTGAATGAGGGCTCCACGCCGTTGATTTATTCGCCAAAGCTGAGTGAAAAAGCCTGCGCGGAAGTTTATCTCAAATATGAAGGCCTGAATCCGACCGGTTCGTTCAAGGATCGTGGAATGACGGTTGCCATTTCCAAAGCCGTTGAGGAGGGGGCGCACACGGTTCTTTGCGCCTCCACGGGCAATACATCCGCGGCGGCGGCGGCTTACGCTGCGCGGGCTTCGATTTTGTGTGCGGTGCTGCTGCCTGCTGGAAAAATAGCCTCCGGCAAGCTGGTGCAGGCTTTTGCCTACGGGGCGAAGGTTGTTGCCATTCGTGGGAACTTTGATGATGCCCTCCGGCTGGTTCGGGAGTTGGGAGATACGGAAGGCATGGCCATCGTCAATTCGATTAACCCCCACCGCATCGAGGGGCAAAAAACGGCCTCGTTTGAGATCATCGACGAACTCGGCGACGCCCCGGATCTCCACATTCTGCCGGTTGGCAATGCGGGAAATATCACTGCGTATTGGAAGGGATATCGGGAGTTTCATGCACTCGGGAAATCCACCAAATTGCCACGAATGATTGGATTTCAAGCGGCGGGTTCCGCGCCGATTTATCATGGCCGCATCGTGGACAAACCTGACACGCTGGCCACGGCCATCCGCATTGGAAACCCCGCCAGTTGGCAGGGAGCCCGGGATGCCATCGACCACAGCGGCGGTGCCATCGATATTGTTACCGACGAACAAATCCTCGCTGCCCAGCGGTGGCTGGCATCGAATGAAGGGATTTTTGTGGAGCCCGCGAGCGCAGCCTCCGTGGCCGGTCTGATGCGCTGCCTTGGCAAAGACCGCTGCGAGACCTGCCCTCTTCCCGCGATTCCCCAAGGCGGGAAAATCGTGCTCACAGTCACCGGTCATGGTTTGAAAGACCCGGAGGCCGTCGGCAAAAGTGGAGCCGTGCAACCCATGGAATGCGAGGCGGAAAGCTCTGCGATCCGTTCCCTTCTCCAAAACTGATTTTTCCATGGCCTTGATTGTTCAAAAATTTGGAGGCACGTCGGTGGGAACTCCCGACCGGATTCTTAACGCGGCAAAACGAATCCTTGCGACCCAGCAGGAGGGAAACTCCGTGGTGACGGTGGTTTCCGCGATGTCCGGGGTGACCGATGGGCTGATCAAACTCGCCAAGCAGGTTTCCGATCGGCCCTCGGATCGCGAGATGGACGTATTGCTTGCGACCGGGGAGCAAACCACGATTGCCCTTGTTGCCATGGCGATTAACAGCCTCGGAGGCAAGGCCATTTCTCTGACCGGTGCCCAAGCGGGAATCCGCACCGATGGCATTCACACCAAAGCCAAAATCGCAAATATTTCCCCGCGTCAGATCCGCTCCCACCTCAGGGAAGGTTTGATTTGCATCGTGGCCGGATTTCAGGGTCAGACCGTGTCGGGTCAGATCACAACCCTTGGACGGGGTGGTTCGGACCTCACGGCCATTGCGATTGCGGCGGCGCTGCGCGCGGACAACTGCGAGATTTACACCGATGTGGACGGCATTTATACCTGCGACCCGCGCATTGTAAAAGATGCCCGCAAAATCGATGAGATCGCGTATGATGAACTCCTCGAAATGGCGAGCTCCGGCTCGAAGGTCATGCAATCCCGCTCGGTGGAATTTGCCAAAAAATTTGCTGTCCCTTTTGAGGTGCGCAGCAGCTTTAACAACAACCGTGGAACACTCGTGAAAGAAGAAACACTCGGACTCGAAACTGTCGTCGTGCGCGGCGTGTCAGTGGAACGCAACCAGGCCAAGGTGACCATTGCCAATGTGCCGGACCGTCCCGGCGCGGCCTCCCGCATATTTACCGCCTTATCTGAGGCCCATATCGTGATTGATGTGATCGTGCAAAATGTCTCGGTGAGCGGGACAACCGATATTTCCTTTACGCTCAACCGGGATGAGTTGGAAAAAATCGGGGCCGTTCTGGAACGGGTCGTCACCGAGATCGGCGCTGGTTCGATCACCAAAAAGGATGGCATTGCCAAACTGAGTGTTGTTGGAATCGGCATGCGCTCCCACTCCGGTGTCGCCGCCAGACTCTTTGAGGCACTCGGTCATGGCGGAGTAAATATCCAAATGATTTCCACCTCGGAAATCAAAATTGCGGTCATTATTGACGAAGACAAAATTGAGACGGCCGCGAACCTCGCGCATCAGGCCTTCGGTTTGGGGAGCTGAAACAGTTTAGGCAGGCCGTCCGGTCCATCGGGTTGCGGCAATCTCGGCGATCGCCAGAATCAGGAGGCCAATGGTCAACAAGGTCCTGAGGGAGAAATCCGTATTTGCCGGCAGACTTTTCCATGCATCGCGCAGGTCTGCAATTTCCGAGCCTCCGGAGGCCTTGCTTGTAGCGCGAAGGAGTTGAACGGTCTGCGCGTTTTCCGACCACTCGGGGTCAGTCCCGGGGGCGAGCGGACCGAATCCAATGCGCGTGCCGCCCGCGTCCACCACACCACGAATCCATTCCCCCGGAGGAACGGGAATGGTCGCCGAAAATTGACCATTGGAAATTTTTTGCCATGTCACGTTTTGGGGTTTGCCGGAGGCACCTGCCGCCACGAGCAAACGCGGCGGAGTCACCGAATACGTGCCAGTGAGATTCTCATCGAACAGAAAGTCAATGGTGAGATCACTGCCTGAGAACCTGGTTTTCAGCGAGGTGCCCGGAGGCGGTGGGCCGGGCAGAAGCCAGCGGGTGAGGGTTTGTAGAAATGGAGCGGCTCCCTCCCATGCGCGAAATGTCTCCGAGTTTCGACCGGCCACAGGAAATGTGACGGCGGCGGTGCGTCCCGCTCCGCGCTGCCAGAAGGTCGTGAGGGGAGCCATGTATTCGTCTCCGCTCACCGTGGCGACTGAGGCCTCGGGGCGGGCATAACACAGATTGTAGCCGTCCACGGTTGCGGGCCAATTGGAAGAACGCGGGGAGATTTGTGACCAACCCCCGGCATCAACGACCGGAACAGGCGAATCCAAAAAGGCCGAGCGTGCCACCGAGACCGTTTCCTGCGCAAACAGTGCGGGTAGTTGCGACGCATCGGCATTGAAAAAAATCCGGCCCTTGCCAAGAGCCGCGATGTCTTCCAACAAGGCGGCATCGGGATCAGAAGGAGTCCCAAGGGCAATCACACTGAGCGTGGCCCCCTCCGAGGTAATCGTCTCGAGCAGGCGCTTGTATTCTCCGGGCTCTTCGGAATCTGCCGCATCCGAAAATAAGACGATGTGTCTCTGACCCGCTCCGGATTTCTCCAATTCCTTCCAACCCGCTTCCAATCCGCGATACACAAAAATTCCGCCGCCAGTGCTTTGGATGCGCCGGATCTGAGATCCGATTTTGAGGGCATCTTCGCCGATGACTGTGAGAGGAACAACTTCATGGGGTTCACTGTCCACGGCAAAAACGGTGACCGCATCCGCCGGCCCGAGAAGCTGGATGGCACGGGCTGCGCCCTCATTTGCCAAATCCATTTTGGTGGTCGCGCCATCCACAGCCGCCCCCATGCTGCCTGATCGGTCCATGACGATTGCCATGGCGACCGCGAGCTTGCGGTGTTCCTGACGCAACTCCATGGAAACGGGAAGCAGGGAATCCACCGGAGATTCGAAATAACCACCGGAGCCAAAACTCTGACGTCCCCCGGTCATCAAAAGTCCCCCACCCTGCTCGCTCACAAAAAATTCCATGGCGGCCAGAAATTCTGCCGGCAGGAGGTTCGCGGGAATGTTGTTGAGGATCACTGCTCTCGGGCCGGCAAGAAAACCGGGATGCAGGCGGGAGGGATCTGTGATGACCTCCACGGTCATTCCCGAGGCTTCGAGCGCTGTGGCTACGGGGTCATCCGGGTAGGCGGTGACAAGCAGCACGCTTCCGGAGGACTGAACTTCCACCCAGTGACCGGAGGCATTGTTTCCCGGACGGGAGTCCTGGGCAGGCAAAATCCGGATTTCGTAACGCCTCGCTCCCGGAGCCTCGAGCCGCGCCGAAAGCCGAACAACTCCCCGGCCTCCGTGCAGGGCTGTTTCGCCGCCACCCACGCGGGTTCCATCGCAGAGCACTTCATACGGAATACTGCCATCCTTGGTTCCAAACACGGGTGCTTCCAACAGGAAATGCTGACCCGGTGCAATTCGGGTCGGAGCGGAAATCTGGCCAATCCGGTAGTCTTCGCCGGGGGCAGGTGGAATCAGCCGGATATCCAATGGAACGCCAGCTGCGCGCAACCGGTCTTCGATTCCGGCAAATTCATCGGTGGACTGCCCATCGGTGAGAGCGAGAAGCTTTGTTGGACGCGAAGGATCCCGTGATGACAACGCAAAATTGAGGGCCAGTCCGAGAGCCGAGCTTTTGGTGGAGGGCTCAAAGGCCGTGCCTGTTTCCCGAAGCACGGGCGCTGACGCAAAATCGACAAACACCAAGCGATGGGCGGGACCCTGGGATGCTTGCAAAAGATTTTCCCACTCCTTGCCCGATTGAGAAATGGCGTCCGCTGCGGAATCTGAACGATCCACCAAAACCCACAGATCCAAACCTTGCGGGGTCTGCCGGATCTGCGGGTCAGTCAACGCCAGCACAAAAAGCACCATGCAGGCAGCGCGCAGTGGCCGGAATAATGCAAGTCGGCGAATCCGCCACCCAAGAAGCGCCAGCATGGGCAAAAGCAGAAACCACTGCGGCTCGGCAAAATGAATCATCACTCGTAACGCAATGCAGAAATTGGTTCCAGGCGCGAGGCACGCATTGCCGGATAAATTCCGGAAACAATGCCCGCCACAACGGCAAAGGCCACACTCAAAATCAAAGATCCGGCCTCAATGGCTGGCAAGTTTTCGGAGGGCGCGAGCCGCACCAATATCTCGATCAAACCAATGCCTGCTGCGATGCCGAGCAGCCCGCCAATCAACGCGATGGAAACACTCTCCACAAGGATTTGAAAAAAAATGTCGCGCCCTTTTGCGCCAACCGCCATGCGGATTCCGATTTCTCTGACCCGTTCGGTGATGCTGGCAAGCATGATGTTTGTGATACCGATTCCGCCGACGATGAGGCTGATGGCTGCAATGAGTCCTCCACTGAGGCGTGTTGCCGCAATGCTGGATTCCATGCGGTCGAACCACTCCTCCCGTGTCTCCAAATCAAAATCATCAACCCCCCGGTGCGTGACATTGAGAGCGTTGCGAACTTGCTCCAGCGTCTCGCGGAACATGTCGAGGTCTCCGACCCGAAGAGTCAGCGTGTCCAACCGGACGGACTCCATCGCATCCAAAGGAAATTGGCCCGCTTTGAATTCGTGAAACATGGTGCTCAGGGGAATCAG
>JBGSVX010000119.1:0-4558 GCA_041752795.1 Terrimicrobiaceae bacterium | reverse complement strand
AATGAAAAAGCGCCGTCGTAATCTCCTCCTCCTGCTCTCGATCTGGATTTTTGCTGCCATGCTTGCAGGTCTTGTCGTCTGGCTCATGATCCTTCGCGGCCCGGCAATCATGCCCTGATCTGACTGTCCCCGACCGGAGGTTGTTGCGTTCAGGATTTTTGAAGCAGGTTGGCAATCAGACCGGTCCATCCTGTTTGATGCGAGGCTCCGAGACCCCGGCCTGAGTCGCCATGGAAGTATTCGTAAAAGAGGACATGGTCACGGAAATGGGGGTCATCCCTCATTTTTTTGCAATCATGGAAGATCGCGCGGTGACCGTTTCCATCTTTAAGAAAGAGATTCGCAAGGCGTCCAGCCAACTCATCCGAAGCCGCCTGCAGGGTCATAAAATTCCCCGATCCCTTCGGGCACTCCACCTTGAAATCTTCTCCGTAATAGGAATGAAATTTTCGCAGGGATTCCACAAAGAGATAATTCACTGGAAACCAGACCGGTCCCCGCCAGTTGGAGTTTCCACCGAACAGATACGAGCAGGACTCCGCGGGCTCATACGAAACGGTCAGCCGGGTTCCCGTGCAGTCAAAATGATACGGGTGGTTTTGGTGATATTTTGAAAGGGCCCGCACGCCATGTGGCGAGAGAAATTCGGCTTCATCAAACATCCGTCGCAGCAGGCATTTCATGCGATGTCCGCGTAAGAGGGAGAGCAAATGCGTCTCCCCGCTCCCGCACTCATTCCACCGCGAAACAAGGCGGGCAAGGTCGGGGCGGTCATTCAGAAACCAACGCAGCCTGCGGGTAAACTCCGGCACACTGTCCAGCAAGTCTTTGTCCAACACTTCCACCGCGGTCAACGGAAGCAGCCCAACAAGGGAACGAACTTTCATCGGCAGATTGCGGCCATCAGGCAAATGAAGAACATCATAATAAAATTCATCCTCCTCGTCCCAAAGACCCAACCCGGCCTCCCCCATGTTGTTCATGGCTTTTGCAATATGCAGGAAGTGCTCAAAAAATTTGGTGGCAATGTCCTGATAAACCGGATTGTGACGGGCAAGCTCGAGCGCTATGCGCATGAGGTTCAGGCAATACATGGCCATCCATGCGGTGCCATCGGACTGACTGATAAAGCCGCCATTGGGCAATGGTTTGCTGCGGTCAAAGACCCCGATATTATCCAAACCAAGGAATCCACCCTGGAAATATTACGGTCGTACATGTCTTTGCGGTTCACCCACCAGGTGAAATTCAGCATGAGTTTGTGAAAAACCCGCTCAAGAAATGCGAGATCCCCGATTCCCCCATTCCGGTCGCGATCCATTTTGAAAACTGTCCATGTTGCCCAGGCGTGTACGGGGGGGTTCACATCTCCGAAGGCCCACTCATAAGCTGGCAATTGACCGTTGGGGTGCATGTACCACTCACGGGTGATCAACACGAGTTGGGACTTCGCAAACTCGGGATCCACAAGTGCCAGAGGAACCGTGTGGAAGGCAAGGTCCCATGCGGCAAACCACGGATATTCCCATTTGTCGGGCATGGAAATAATGTCCTCATTGGTGACATGATCCCAGTCCTTGTTGCGAATCCGACCAGCAGGAGGCGGAGGCTGACCCGGGTCACCGTCAAGCCATGTCGGAACATCATAGTAGTAATACTGTTTGTTCCAAATCATCCCGGCCAGAGCCTGTCGGTGCACGAGCCGGGAATCGTCATCACTCATGCCCCTCTGCAATGTCTCATACCACACATCGGCCTCCTTGCGCCGGGATTGCATGATGGAATCAAATTGATCAAAGGAAACTGAATCCTCCCCGTGACTTAGAATGGCACGCACAGAAACCATTCCACCAGCCGGAACGACGCGAACACATTGTGCGGCTGCTTTGGTGCCAATGCCCTCAGGATTTACAGCCGCCTCCCGTCCGCCAATCACCGCCTCATGAAAAGCATCTTTAAAATACCCGTCTGCCTCCACACCAAACACTTTGACCATGTTGGTTTCATTTTCAGTGAACATCCAACGATCAGGATTTTCCACATGGAATTGAAAATCCCCCACTCCATCATGAAAGGCCTGAACCGAATCTGCCCCGGCTTGCGTGAGCGTGGGCTTTTCCGTGCCGGGCGTCCAGGACCACGTGTTTCGAAACCAGATTTGCGGGAGGATATGGATCGCCGAATCCTCCGGGCCGCGGTTGTGAACGGTGATTAACATTTGCACGCCGTTCGCGCCGGTTTTGGCATACTCAACAAACACATCAAAATACCGGTCCTCTTCAAACACCCCGGCATCAATCAATTCGTATTCCCTTTCAGATTTTCCAAGCTGACGGTTGGTCTGAATCAACGCCTCATAGGGGAATTCTGCCTGAGGGTATTTGTAGAGCATTTTCAAATACGAATGGGTCGGCGTGGCATCCAAATAATAGTAAAGTTCTTTGCAGTCCTCGCCGTGGTTTCCCTGTTCATTGGTCAAACCAAAAAGCCGCTCTTTAAGAATGGGATCCCTTCCGTTCCAAAGGACCAAAGAGAGGCATAGACGCTGATGATGATCGCTGAAACCCGCCAGACCATCTTCTCCCCAGCGATAAGCGCGACTCCGCGAATGCTCGAAGGAAAAATAGCTCCAGGCATCTCCCCCGGCACTGTAATCCTCTCTCACCGTGCCCCACTGACGCTCACTAAGGTAAGGCCCCCAGAATCGCCATTCCCCGGCGTCGGTCTTATGACGCTCTGCCGCCGCCATTCGCAAGCTTTCCATGCAGTCACTCATGCCGCGTGAACAACCTCCCCGGCCACCATCACCAGATTCGGGACAGATTTGTTTTGAATGACGGCATCAATCACATCAGGAGGATTTCCGTCCATTGGGATGGCAATCAAATCCGCATGAGCTCCCTCACAAATTTCTCCCAACTCGCCCGACAAGCCGAGGGCCTTGGCGCCGGCCAACGTGGCCATCCGAAGGACCTCCTCGGGAGTGACAAAAGCATGTTTGGCAAGAAGGTGGCGCATCTCGGAGAACATATTCAGGGAATGATTGCTCGCAAGGCTGTCCGTGCCAAGGCAGAGGTTCAGGCCGAGCGCCATGAAATGCTCCAGCGGAAACGTGGGGCGGTTGAAATAGGAATGACAGCGCGGACAATGCACCACGGAAAAATCTGGGGCCCGGTCGGCAAGCAATTGCCAATCGCGCGAGGAAAGCACGTTCATGTGGGCCAGAATCGCTCCGCGCGGCAGGGCCCCCGAAACCAGCATTCTCTCAAATGGGGTGTGACCATCCACATCGGACATATCACGTCCCAGCTTGGACAGGAATTCATACAGTTTCCCGGATCCTCTCACAAAAAGTTCAAACTCTTCCACCGTTTCGGCAAGATGGGTCGTGAAGGGAATGCCCCGTGCAACCGCGCATTCAGTCGCCAATTTGTAAAGCTCAAGGGACGTGGAATACGGAGCATGGGGAGAAAGTCCTGCCCCACCCAACCAGCCGGGGCGCTCATCCAACAGGGCAAGAGCCCCGGCAAAAACTGCCTCGGTGCCAATGCGACTCCGGATGTCCAGCAATTCCAAACACCACCAAACCCGCAAGGAAGGACGTTCCAATTTCAAAAAGATCTCGGGAAAGGATTCGATATTGAGCATCGTTGTGGTCCCGGTTTGAACCGCCTCCTTCAGCCCGCGATTGATGGAATCAACATAGTCCTCATCCGTGAGCGTACGTTTGAGGTCATTGATCCGCGCAATCCAATCCGCAAAATTGTGCGGAGGCAGGATCGCTCCCCGCAAACTGGTGTAATCCAAATGACAATGCGAATTCACAAGGCCGGGCAATAGCACGACCTCACCAAGGTCGGTCGCCGGAATTCCTTGAAAATCTGACCACGGGCCAAACCGCTCAATGCGGCCATCGCAAATCTGGACGGCCCCATCTTCGATGGGTGGGGAACTGACCGGAACCAAATATTTCGCGCGATAAACCGACATGATACCCCCCATCCTTCCACGAAAGACCATGCCTTTGGCAAACGGCATTTTCCACAGACCAAAAAACCTGATACCTTCAATCCAATGCTCACCGACCTGCGCCTCTGCAATTTCCGTCCGTTTCCCGGATTGAAATTTGAACCCACTCCCGGCGCAAACTTTTTGGTTGGGCCAAATGCCCAGGGCAAAACCTCAATCCTCGAAGCGGTCTGCCTTTTGCTCCGCCTTCAATCTCCCCGCACAAACACCCCGTCCGAATGCGTGCGCTTTGGATACTCCGGGCTTTCCATCGATGGCCACTGCGCCGGCCGTCACCTCCACCTCAAATACGAAGGCAAACTCAAACATTTTGCCCTCGACTCAAAACCCCAGTCCGCCGCCGCAGACTACCTCTCCGTCGCGAAAGTTGTTTGGATTTCGAATTCGGATCTGGAACTCGTCCGAGGAGGAAGCGCATTCCGCCGCCGGTATCTGGACTTTCTTGGCGTGCAACTTCTAACCGGTTACCTCCACCACCTGCGTTCCTACGAACGCGCCCTGCGATCCCGAAATGCCCTCCTACGCGAAA
>JBGSVX010000118.1:0-10063 GCA_041752795.1 Terrimicrobiaceae bacterium | reverse complement strand
ATCCCGGATAATGGTTTCTCGGGTGGCGAAGGAAAACCGCCAATAATCTCCGAACCAAGCCCGTGTCTGCCAGTCAGGGGGGCACCTCCCCCTTTGACGGTCGCATCCTCAAAAAATGTGGCGGAGGTATCCATTTGTCAGAAGAGACGGGCGTAACGGTCGGTTTCCCACTGACTCACGGTGAGGTGATATTCCCTCCACTCCTCAGATTTGTAGTGGACAAACTCATCGCGCAGGGGCTTTCCGAGAGTTGCTTCGACAAAGGGATCTGCAGAAAAGGCTTCCACGGCCTCGTGCAAAGTGCGTGGCAATTCGCTAATTCCCCTCGCTGAAAGCTCGGAGGGTGACAATTCGTAGAGGTTGTCCTCCTGCGCGGGTCCGGGGTCCAACCCCTCGCGGATGCCTTCCAATCCAGCCGCCAAAACCAAGGCCGCCGCAAGGTAGGGGTTACAGGAGGCATCGGCATTCCGGGATTCACAACGTCCTCCGCTCATGGGGACACGCACCGAATTGGTCCGGTTGTTTCGACCATACGAATTAAAAACTGGAGCCCATGAATAGTAGGCCATAAGCCCTCGCCGAACGAGCCGCTTGTAACTGTTCACCGTCGGAGCAAAGGCCGCACACAAGGCAGGCCCATGTTTCAGGATGCCAGCAATGAATTGATACCCCAACTCGGAAATTCCGAGGGAACGCGGATCGTCCGCGTGAGGCCTCGCAAACAGGTTTTCTCCCGCTGCATCTGACAAGGACATATTGAAATGGGCACCACTCCCGGTTTTATCCGCAAAGGGCTTTGGCATGAAGGTCGCAAGAAGCCCCTCTTCCGCCGCGTAGTGTTTGGCCATGAGTCGGAAAAACACATAGCGGTCACACATGGTCAGCGCATCCGCATATTGAAAATCAAACTCGAATTGGGAATTCGCGTCTTCATGGTCCATGGAGTACAGGTCCCAACCCAGCCCATTGATCGCCGTCGCCATCTGATCCAGCCAGGAATACCGGTCAAGGAAGCGCTTCACATCGTAACAGGCCTTCACGAGATTATCGTCAGGGTTGGGAATCCTAAGTTTTCCATCCTCTCCCAATTTCACCACAAACAACTCACACTCAATCCCGAGGTTGAACTGAAAACCCATCTCTGCCGCGAGCGCCAATTGCTTCTTGAGGGCGACGCGCGTGCTGATTTCGTAGGGCTCCCCATGAAAGCTATTATCGGCCGGAAACCATGCAATTTCAGAATTCCAGGGAAGAATGAGCCCACGCTCCAAATCTGGAACAGACGCAATTTCATCATCATTCGGGCTCTGACCCAGTCCGTCCAAAGCGTATCCGGTATAGAGTTCCGAGCCCTTGGCAAAACTTTCGAAGTGATCGATGGGAACAACTTTGCCTTTTGGCACGCCGTGGATATCGGGGTATGCGCCGATACAGTATTTGACGCCTTTGGCTTTCAGGGATTCTTGCGTGGTTGTCATTTTTATTAGTTGGTTACGATTTTTTGAGCGGTGGCTCTTCCCGAATGGCCAGGAGGACACGGCGGGAGAGGTCGGAGGTCATCCAGTCAAAGAGTTCCCATCCTTTTTCGGCAGTGGCAAGGGACGGCAGGCCGGTGACCCCATTTTTGCTGGTTCGATCCACCGGATGCGCAAAACACAAACCTCCGGTGCGGTCAGGATCATCGCTGGAATCCAACAATTCGCTTCGCACCAAATCGGGCCGCAGAGCCAACATCAACGACGTCTCAGCTTCGTTTGCATGCCAGTCCATGGCATCAGAAAAAAATCTGTCATGCACACGCGGGCTGATTTCTGAAGTTGGAAGGAGGGCCACGGAGAGCCCATCATATTTTGCGCGGAGGCATTCCAAGCCGCACCGCAAGGGGGCAAAATTTGTCACATGCGAACTAATCAAAAAAAGTCGCCGGGCCCCGGAAGCCACCAGCCAGTCACCGGTTTCCGTGATGAGCGAAATCAATGTTTGCGGCGAAAGCGAAAGGGTTCCCGGCCATTGGCGCGAATGTCCCGAGGAGAGTCCGATCGCAAGTGCGGGAAGGACCGGCACTCGGGTTGTTTTGGACACTTCTTCACAGACGCAGGAGGCGATGGCCGTATCCACGCCCAGACCAAGGTGTGGACCATGTTGTTCCGTGGCTCCGATTGGCCAAAGCACGGAATGACCGCAGGCCTGCAAAGTTGGCGGAACCTCGGGCCATGTCAATTGATCCCAAAAAATTGGTGAACCGTTCCCCATGCTGCGGGTCACTCCACGTCGTCCCCCACCATGGTCAGGCGCGAGATTGGCAAACGTTCCACGGGCGTACTGGAGCGGGGATGAATCAATTCCGAAATGCGGTTGTACGTGGCGAGGAATTCCGGCGAGACAAACTGCTCACGCGTTCTCGGGCGGGGAACCGGGTTCTCAATAATCTCGGCCACCCGGCTCGGGTTGGTTCCGAGAACGAGGATTTTGTCAGAGAGATAAACCGCCTCGTCCAAATCATGCGTGATGAACAGAATCGTCACATCCACATTTTTCCAGATGTCGAGAAGGTAAGCTTGCATTTGCGCGCGGGTCTGGGCATCGAGTGCCCCGAAGGGTTCATCCATGAGCAGGATGCGCGGACGATTGGCGAGGGCTCGTGCAATGGCCACCCGCTGCTTCATTCCTCCAGAGAGTTCGTGCGGATAGGAATTTTCAAACTTGGACAACCCGACCATCGAGATCCACTCCCTCGCCTCGGATTCAGAATCAAATTGGGTTTTGCCCGACATCCGCAATCCAAACATCACATTCTTTTTCACCGTCAACCATGGGAAGAGGGTGTAACCCTGAAACACCATGCCACGGTCCGGGCCCGGACCCGAAACCGGAACACCATCCAACAAAATTTCACCGCTCGTCGGAGTTTCCAAACCAGCCAAAATGCGAATGAGCGTGGACTTTCCACATCCCGAGGCGCCGAGCACACAAAGAAACTCCCGGCGACGAACGTCCAAAGAAATTCGATTGAGCGGAGTATTGGAACCAAAACATTTTGTGAGTTCCCGCACTTCCATGATCACCGGTCGCTCCCGAATGCGCGCAAACCGTGCAGCCACCTCAGGGGATTGGGTCCGGTAGTCGGGAAGGGTCATGCCAGTTGACGGGGTTTGAACAGGCGGC
The DNA here is from genome assembly GCA_041752795.1 of Terrimicrobiaceae bacterium. GTDB lineage: Bacteria > Verrucomicrobiota > Verrucomicrobiia > Chthoniobacterales > Terrimicrobiaceae > JAJTZA01. The sequence continues at coordinate 6,898 of JBGSVX010000118.1, read as the reverse complement.
TCAGCAGCCCGGGCTTGGATGTTTTTTGCCACGGGAAAAACTGCCCTCCCAGCCAGGCGAGGATCCGGTCCGTGGTGAAGCCAATGATTCCAATCAAAATGATCGCTGCAAAAACATTGTCATAAATCCGGTATTTGGCCTGCTGGTTGATAAAATAGGTGATTCCAGAACTCGCACCGATGTATTCGGCCACAATCAAATACGTCCATGCCCAACCGAGCAATATGCGCATGTCGTTAAAGAGGTCCACGCTGACTCCTGGAAGCACCACACGGAACAGCAGTTGGGGCCTGCGGGCTCCAAGGGTTTGCGCGGCTTCAATCAGGGAGGTGTCCAATTTGCGCGTGGTGTTTGCGATGACCAGAACCTGCTGGAAAAATGTGCCAATAAAAATGATGGCAATTTTGGGAGCGTCATAAATCCCGAGGATGGCAACCGCCAGGGCACCAAATGCCGGCGCTGGCATGTAGCGGGTGAAATCGACAACCGGCTCCGTGAGCTTGGAGAACACATCAAAAACACCACAAAGAATCCCCAATGGAACTCCAATGAGAGAACTCCAGAGAAAACCCCAAAAAATAATTTGAATACTGTGCCAAAGGCTTTCGTGAAGCCACGGATCCCCTTTGCGGCGGGGTGGCGTTGTGAATCCTTTGTAAAGGGAAAGTGCCACCTCATGCGGGGCAGGCAAAAAAACCGGGTTTGCTGGTGTGCCGGTTGCAAGCGACTGACCCGCAGCTTGCATCTTCTGGTTTTCCGCAGCAAAGACCGTTTTCTCCACCAACGCTCCAGTCTTGAAATACGGGACACCTCCGGGCTCCTCCACGAGCATGAGCGGGTGCCAGACGAATGGCACATAACTGACGATACACCAAACCAGAACCGGGATCACAAATGAGGCGATCCCGAAGATGGCCCCCGAGCGGGAGGAGACCTTGGCAAACGGAACCAGCCAACGGGACGATTTCATGATTTGAAATGGTCGTCCGTTGGCTGATTGCTCACCGTTTGGAATGGAAAAGGCTACTTGCTGCCAGCAGCAAAGGAGGGATCAATGTAGCTGCCCACATCCTGGGCCTTCTCATAAACTTTGTTGTCCACATTGAATTTGTCCACGATGAGGCCAGAACCATAAATGGAATCGAGCCCGTCGCCTTTATGAAATGCCTTCTTGGCTTCTTCGGGGGTCAGAATTTTCGTGCCTTCGAGGAACTCCATGTATTCTTCAGGCGAAAGATTCACGCGGGACGCCATCATCTTGACCGCATCGGCGCGGGTTTCCGGATCCAAAATGTAAGACGCCACTTTGTTCCAGACCCCGACAATTTTGGCCCACTCCTCGGGTTTGGCTGAGAGGCTCGCTGGATTCACGGCCAGCACGTCAAATATCAATCCCGGCACTTCCTTGCTGGTGAAAACGGCTTTGGAACCGGGAACCGCCTTGAGGGCCTGACCCGAGTTTGGCTGCCATGCCACGATCGCATCCACGTCGCCCGAAGCAAAGGCCTTTGGCGTTTCATGGGTTGGCACATTTACCAGGGTCACATCGGACTCGGTCATGCCATTGGCTTCAAGGGCCTTTAAAAGAAGGAGATGACTCACGAAGCCAACTTCCACTCCGATTTTTTTGCCTTTGAGATCTTTCACAGATTCAATTCCCGGTTTGGCAACAACCATGTCGTTGCCATTGCTAAAATCATTGATGATGATTGTTTTGCTTGGAGCACCAGTCGCCCCGGTCACAAGAGCATCTCCATTGGTCATACAAACCGCATCGATTTTTCCTGCGGCAAAGGCCTCCATCGATGGCACATATTCAAACCAATCGAACTGGACATCCACGCCTGCTTCCTTGAACCAACCCTTCTGGATGGCGACTTCCCATGCGACCCAGCCCGGCCAGTCACTGTAGCCGATTTTCAAGGGTTCCGCATGCAGAGAGGCAGAGATTGCAGAAGCAGCCACTACGGCTGACAACGATTTCCAGAGTTTTTTATAGGGTTTCATGGTGGATGGGTTTGTTTTGGTTATTACGATGTTTGACTTTCGTAATACCAAGAACAGCAAGTGTCATGCCATGCCCGACCCGCCCCATCGTTTACTCACCATGTTTTACCGCCATTCATGTTTCGGGTATTTGCGTTGCAATTCCGTTTTGAGCTTCGGGTAGGACTCTTTCCAAAAGTTTCTGAGGTCGCGGGTGACTTGGACCGGGCGCTGATTGGGGGCAAGGATTTGGATGGTGAGAGGAGTTCGTCCGGCAGAGATGGTGAGGCCGGTTTCCAGTCCGTAAAGGTCCTGAATTCGCGCGGCGAGGAATGGTTCGCCCTGACCATAGGTGATTTTGGCACGGCGACCGCCCGGAAGTTCCATGCGTTCAGGCGCAAATTTTTCGAGGTTCTGCAATTGGGTGGCAGAAAGCCAGGCCCTGAGCGCAGGAAGCACGGGTTTGTCTTTTACGTCGCGGTAACAAACGGCCCCCTCGCAAAGCTCTGCAATGAGGAGTTCCTTCTCCTCGTCACCAATTTTTCGGAGGCCGAGTTCCGGCATGGCCTCAGCCAAAAAATTCAACCGCTCGATCCACTGATTGGAGGCATCATCCCAGCCATTCAAACGCAATTCCCCATCGAGGATGGACCTTGCAAGGCAGGCGGATGCGAGCGGTGATGGCTCGGCGTCCCGGTCTTTGCTTTCCAAAACAAGGTCACGAAAGCGTTTCTCACGCCGAAGGACAACCCGGTTCTGGCTGCTGTCAAAAATGGCTTCCGAAGATTCCGAAAAATCGTCAGGGAACATGTCTTTGAGCCATGACTCCTGAATTTCGGTTGCCATGGACAAAACGATTTGAGTGTCGCCGTCCCTTCCTTCGATTTCGTTGATTTCGGAGGCCACAATCAAATGGCTCTGCTGTGCGATGCTGTCTTTGGCGAGCATGCCGCGGCGTCCGTGCACGATATCACATTGCAAAGTTCCGCCGCTGCGCCGGCGGGCGACCTGATCCGCAAAGCCCGCCAACACGCACCTCGCAATGGCTTCATCCGAAGGAGGACCCGCATTCACATCCAGCCCCTCCCCCTCCGCGATGTCCAGAAATTGATGAAATAGTTTTTTGACCTGACGGGCCGCCTCCGCATGAATCGCGAGGGGACGGCAGCCCTCGACTCGGAAATCTTTTTTATCTGCCCATTGGAAGGCCCGGATATGAACAAAAAAATCTGATCCGCCGGTTCCAAAAATCTCCAGACGTTCCTCCTCGGTTTTTCGGTCAGTACGCATGAGGATGCTTCGGGACTGGGTTAGAGCTGCAATGAGAGCCGCCGCACGCACGCATTCCAATTCCCCGGCGGCAAGAAACATGCGCGCGTAACGGGGATGAATCGGAAAGGACAACATCCTGCGGCCCACAGAAGTGAGGTCACCCCCGGAATCCAAGGCCCCAAGATCGCCAAGCAGGAGCAAAGCGCGCACAAGGGCCTTTTCTTCGGGTGCTTCCATCCAGCGAAATGACCTCGGATCAGAAACGCCCGCAGCTTTCAGCGTGAGTACTGTCTCGGCAAGATCAAGTCGTTTGATTTCCGGAAGCTCCCGCTCGGGACGCCGTTCGTTGGCCCGTTCGCTCCAGAGCCTCACACAAAGACCCGGAGCCATTCGTCCGGCCCGGCCTGCTCTTTGATCCGCCGAAGCTCGACTGATTTTTTCGATAAGCAGGGTGTTGATGCCACGATGGGAATCGTAGCGGGCCACTCTCGCCAGCCCGGAATCAATCACCGTGCGAACCCCTTCAATGGTCAGAGACGTCTCCGCGACATTTGTTGAGACAATGATTTTTCTGGAGCCGGACCGTGCGACCGCGCGGTCCTGTTCAGCGGCGGGCATCTCACCATGCAATGGCAGAACCGGACAATGACGGCCAACACGCGCCTGAATTTCCCGAATGGTCCGCGAGATTTCGTACGCTCCCGGCATAAACACAAGAATGTCTCCTTCGGTTCGATCAAAGTGGGAGGAAACCGCATCCGCCGCCAATTCCCAACAAGGGTCGTCCTTGGGTTCATACGGCAAATATTCGACATCCACCGGAAACGTGCGGCCAGCCGAAACCAGGCGGGCACATGGCGCAAGGTATCTCTCCAGAGCGTCTCCATCCAATGTGGCCGACATCACGCACAGTCGGAGATCGGGCCGCAGGGTCTCCTGAAGGTCTAAAGCCCGTGCCAAAGTAATGTCTCCATAGAGATGCCTCTCGTGGAACTCATCAAATAGGATGGCAGAGATTCCGGACAATGCGGGGTCTGCCAGCATTTTGCGCAGCAGGATTCCTTCGGTAACAAAAAGAATACGGGTGGCCTTTGAGGAAACATTGTCCAAACGGATTTGATATCCAACTTCCTGACCCAGTGAGCCCCCTCGCTCATCGGCTACCCTCCTTGCCAACATGCGCGCTGCCAACCGCCTCGGTTGCAAAATCACACAGGTTCCATCACCCAAACAGCCCCCATCTAACAGAATCTGAGGCACTTGGGTCGATTTTCCAGAACCGGTCGGCGCACTCAAAACAACCCGCCCCCCAGGCTCCATCGCCTCCACAATCTCCAAATCCAAATCGTATATCGGTAAAATTTCGCTCATTTCAGCCACGCCGGAATCTGACGCCCCAGCTCCCCGACTTCCAGTGAAACCTTCTCGCCAAATGATCAGATTTCGATTTAATTCAAAAAATGATCAGTAACCCACGTCCGTTTCTGTGCCTGCTCGCCGCGACAGTTCTCGCAGCCGGCACGCTCCAGGCGACTCTGACCAAACAAGAAATCGCGTCAGCCGTCCAGACGGAGGCTCTTACGATTCCCATCCCTGGAGAATTTTTCTCCGCAATGGCAAAAGTCGGTCAGCCATCATGGAGTCAATACCTGAAAACCGGCGCACCGGCCACGACGGCCAGTCGCTCGATCATTGCCCTGGCCCTCGGGACTTTGATTGCCGATGGCTACATTGCTGTCGAAGCCCGGGATGGTCAGGCCGTAAAAAACATCGGCAAAGAAATCCTCTCCCTCGCCAAAAAACTCAACGTGAGTCAGAGCGTGCTCGGACGCTCAAACAGCATTTCGGATTTTGCTGATAACAATGACTGGAATGCACTTCGTGAGGAATTGGAGGCCACGCAAAATGAAGTGAAACTCGACATGGCCGAACAGAATGACGAAAACCTCGTGATTCTGGTGAGCCTTGGTGCGTGGATTCGCGGAGTGGAGCTGGTGAGCGACATGGTCTCCGCGAACTACACCCCCGAATCGGCCATGCTCCTGCGTCAGCCTTCCATTGTTGAATACCTCATCTCCCGGATCGACTCCCTCCCGGATGCTGACAAATCCGAGGCGCCCCTTCCGGAGATCCGTGCGGCTCTGACCACCGCACTGCCACTCGTCTCGCCGGAAACGCCTTCCCTTGAGCAAGTTCAACTTCTCCACTCCACCATGAAGTCCGTCTGCACCCTCATCACCGGACCAGCAAAAACTCCATGAAAACTCTTCTCAGCCTCCTTCTCTCAGTAGCCGCGTTTGGATCAGCTGCCGCACAAGCCCCAGAGGAAGCCGCCGAAACAGCCACCGACTCCAGCGCCCGGAGCAAAGCCCTCGAAGTGGCGGGGGCGTTCACGAATGACGGATACAAAATCCGCGATGGATTCTGGCCCGGCGAAATTGAAAAAGACCGCGGAAAAATTCTCGAAGTGAACCTGTTCTCTGGAAACGAATACTGGTTCGTCGCTTCGGCAACTTCTCCTGCCCGCAAAATTGTGGTCACCGTTTATGATGCCTCTGGAAAGCCGATGGAGATCGAGCGATATTCCGACGGCAATTCCGCAGCCGCGGGATTCGAACCGGACATCAGCGGAAAATACTTTGTCAAAGTGGACCTCCTCGAAGGCGAAAAGGCTCCCTTCTGCCTCCTTTACACATACAAATAATTCCGATGACCGCTTCCGTATCGACCACTGAAAAAATCTCCGGCCCGCAAGTCCGTCAGTTTTCCGTCTTTTTGCAAAACAAGGTGGGTGCACTCCTTGAGGTCGTCAAACTCCTCGACAATCACAATGTGGTGGTCCTTGCATTGAGCATCCAGGATTCCTCGGAATCTGCCATGGCGAGAATGATTGTGAGTGATCCGGACTTGGTCACCGAGCTGTTTCATCAACACGACATCCCCCACAGTGCCTGCGATGTGCTGGTTGTTGAGTTGGCGTCCGGTCCCGGCGATCTCTCCAAGGTTCTTTCAGCCTTGCTCATGGCCGAGGTGAACATCATCTTCAGTTATCCGCTCATCATCCGCCCTAGGGGACGTGCCGTGCTTGTGATGCATGTGGACGATATCGAATGTTCATCCAATGTGCTCCTCGGCGAAGGCTTCATCATTCTCACCCAATCGGATCTCTCACGTTAAATCTCATCCTCCCAAAACCAATCCATGAAAATCCTGCACATCCTTACGCTTGTTGTGGCTCTGACCTCGGCGCGGGCCGACCTAACAATCACCCAACAAATCGAGCAACCGGCCACTCCCAAACCAACCCTTGTGACCATGAAGATCAAGGATGGGAAAGTTCGCAATGATATCAATCCGGATATGTCGGCGATCATTGACATAAAAACCGGCGACACGCTGACCCTCATGCACAAGCAGAAAATGGCGATGAAGATCCCCGGCGATGCGGTGAAAGCCATGCAGGAACAGGCGACCGGCTCGAATGGTTCAACTGGTGAACTGGAAATCCCTGCCTTCAAACCCTCTGGCCGCAAGGAGACAATCAGTGGATTCGAGTGCGAGGAATTCACGGCCAAGTTCAATGGTCAAAACGTCGAGGTGTGGATCGCGAAGGATGTGCCGGATTCCGATTCCATCGTTG
>JBGSVX010000117.1:0-4208 GCA_041752795.1 Terrimicrobiaceae bacterium | reverse complement strand
TGATGGCGTGCGGGAATGTGAGCCTGCGATGCAGATGCGGTTATTTATTGTGATGAGAGCGCGTCAGTGGCGAGATGCGGCGGCTCTTTGTGAGCGCATGCGCATGGTGATGCCTGAAAACACCACGGGGTTCATTCATGGTGCCTTTTGTTTGCACGAAATGGGGCGCACTGCGGAGGCGCGGGCGCTTCTGTTGGCTGGACCTGCGGAACTGAAACAGGAACCGACTTATCATTACAACTTGGGGTGTTATGCCGCTGTGCTTGGGGATCAAGAAGAGGCTCGCCGCTACTTGAATGCCAGTTTTCAGATGGATAAAAAAATTCCGTGACATTGCCCGTTTGGACCCTGATTTGCGATCTGTGAAGGAATTGCTCTGACCATGACTGGTCTGGATGTTTGTGGATTCGGGGCACTTCAAAGTGCCTTTGACCACAATTTTTCTCTGGGTTTGGAATGTGGCGCGTCGATTTCCGTATGGAAAGAGGGGCGGGAGATTTTTCAAGTCAGTGGGGGATTCACCGACCAAGCCCGCACGCATCCATGGGATTCAAGGACATTGGTCCTGTGCTGGTCAGCCACCAAGGGCCCGGCCAGTGCTTGTCTCGTGCATGCGCTGAATCGATTCGGAGTGTCCTTGAATGCGCCGGTTGCCAGCATTTGGCCGGAATTTGCCGCCGGTGGAAAATCCAGTGTTCGCATCTCGGATGTGCTGTCTCATCGTGCGGGTCTCTCCGCGCTGAGGGACCATGCCATCCAATTTTCGGATGCCGAAGCGGTGGTTGAGTCTCTTGCCGGGCAGGCTCCGCTTTGGGAACTTGGGCAGGCTCATGGATACAGTCCCCGCATTTATGGATATTTGCTCGATGAAATGTGCCGACGGGTTTCTGGAATGACGAGTGGTCAATACTGGAGGCGGCTATTTGCTGAACCCATGGGCCTCGATTTTTGGATTGGCCTTCCCGAGGATCAGCATCACCGGGTTGCCACGATCCTGCCTCCGAGACTCACAACCCACACCGGCGACAAAACATCCTTTGAGCGGGCGTTTTCGGACCCCGGCAGCCTCACCAATCTGGCCTTCTCCACCCCGTCAGGACTCAATGGGTCCACCATCATGAACCGGCCAGCAGTCCGTTCGGCGAGTTTTCCTGCCTTCGGTGGCATTGGTTCGGCCATGGCCCTCGCAAAGTTTTATGGCATGTTGGCCGATGGGGGACAGAGTGGGGGACGGCATTATTTTTCTGCTGAGACGATTGCTGCTATGCAACGCCGTTTTTCTGATGGGCTCGACCTGGTCCTGCAACGCGAAACCGCTTTCTCTACTGGTTTCATGCTGGATCCCCTGCATCAAGGCCAAAAAATTCGTGAAACATTTGGTCCCGAAAAATCCGCATTCGGTCATCCGGGAGCCGGGGGCTCCTTGGCGTTTGCTGATCCGGTCCATCGCATTGGGTTTGCTTACGTGATGAATCAAATGGACCCCGGAGCTCTCCCGCGGGAGCGAACTCTGCGACTCGTCCGCGCTCTCTACGAAGACCTCGGGAAATCCGGTGCTGGAATTTAAATCCTGTTTTACTGGCGCAGGCAGCTCACATGCGCAATAGTTCGGGTTGAAACTTTCAAAATCATGGGTCCTCTTGTTCTTCTAGCCGTCGTGGGAGTGATCGCCGTTCTGGCGCTCATTCTGGTCATTGTTCTCCTCAACTTTTTTGGTGTCTGGCTCCGCGCCAAAATCGCGGATGCCCCGGTGCCATTTTCCAAGCTGATTGGTATGCGCCTTCGGAAGGTGCCGGTCGGTCTCATTGTGGACAGCCGGATCACCGCCGTGAAAGCAGGCATTCCCATGGAATCCGACCTTCTTGAAGCCCACTATCTCTCTGGCGGCAATGTATCGCATGTGGTTCTGGCACTGATCGCAGCTGACAAAGCGGGTATCACATTGGACTTTAATAGGGCTTGCGCGATTGACCTTGCGATCAAGGGAACCAGTAAAACTGTTCTCGAAGCCGTGCGCACAAGCATCAATCCGAAGGTCATTGATTGTCCGAATCCGCAAACTGGCAAAGTGACCATTGATGCAGTTGCGAGAGATGGAATCGGCGTGAAAGTGCGTGCCCGTGTGACCGTTCGCTCGAACCTTGACCGTTTCGTGGGTGGTGCCACCGAAGAAACAATTATTGCCCGCGTGGGCGAAGGCATTGTGACCTCGATTGGTTCTGCCGTTTCCTACAAGGACGTTCTGGAAAACCCCGACCGGATCTCAAAGACTGTGCTCCAAAAGGGCCTCGACAGTGGAACCGCCTTTGAAATTCTTTCTGTGGATATTGCCGACGTGGACATTGGGGACAACATTGGTGCCAAACTCCAAGCCGAACAAGCCGAGGCCGACAAAGTTGTTGCCCAGGCGAAAGCTGAAATGCGCCGCGCGGCCGCTGTGGCCAGCGAGCAGGAAATGAAGGCCCGCACGCAGGAAATGCGCGCGAAGGTTGTTGAGGCCGAGGCCCAGGTTCCCCAAGCAGTCGCCGAAGCTTTCCGCAGTGGGAATCTTGGCATTATGGATTACCTCAAAATGGAGAACGTGAAATCCGATACCTCCATGCGGGAATCCATCGCCGGCACGGAAAAATCCGCAAGCCACCAATAGGCACCACCGTCACCCCATCCCGGCGGAGCCAATCCCATGGAACAACTCGTCATTCTCGTCGTCATCGGTCTGATCAGCCTCGTCAACTGGCTGATCAAGCGGTCTGCCGATTTGAAAGAAAAACAGAGGCTGGAGAAAGCGGCCCAGCAGGGGGACTATGTTCCACCGCAACCCCCTGTGACCGGTCCGCCGCCCATGGAGATCGATCCGGCGGAGTCCATGCGAAAACTCATGGAAGCTCTCGGCCTCCCAATGGAAGAGCCTGCCCCCGTTCAGCGGACTCCTCAATTGGCTCCCGCGCAGCCTTCTCCGCTTGATGAAGAATTCTCTCCGCCTGCCATCCCGGAATTCGTTGCGCCCCCTCGTCCAGTTTTCAAACCTCGTGTTTCGCCAACTTCACGCTCCTTCGCGCGCCAATCCTCCGCGCCTGCTGTCGTTGACCACTCAAAACCCTCGCGCTTTCGCGAACTGATCTCCAGTCCAGACGGAATCCGGAATGCCATCATCCTTTCCGAAATCCTCGGAAAACCCCGAGGGGTCAAGCCGATCTGAATTGTGTTGAACGCATCCAGCGTGGATTATAAAAAATGGTCCCGAATCATTGGTCTCAATCTTCCATCATGAAATTTCAAAATCTCCCTAACATTCCGATCTTATCTCTTGCGTGTGCTCTGATCATGGTTTGCAACTCCCTCGCAGTTGATGCTCCTGTTCAGGTCACGCATGCAGCCAAAGTGGTTTACAAATTTTCCGAAGAAAAACCTGATTTTTTGACCATTAAAGAAACCACGGTGATCCGGAATCAGAAGCAGGAATTGACTTTTGAGGTCAAACTCAATGGGGAGATTCCTTCAAGAACGGACGAGAAGATTCGTTTCTATATCGGCTTTGATATTGATAATGACAAAGCAACCGGTTCTGTTTCGACCACGTCTCCAGAATTTGGACAGGATCTCGGCATTTGGTTTATTCGGGAACCAAAAAGCAGTCAGTTCAAAGAATACACTGGTGAAGTGCGATACAAAGGCGTCAACAGGGATTTAAAAATTGGATTGGTTCGGATTCAAGGCGATACGGTTCGCTTCAAGGTTCGAAGTGACTTGTTCAGCCTCTTTCCTTCTTTGAAGGTTTTTGTTTCCGCATCCCAGACATTTTATGAGAAGGGACGGGAGACTCAGGAAATTGAGGTGTCCCAATCCGGCTCATTTCTAGTCCCCACGGAGTAAGCATTTCGATCAATGTTCATTGCCCGCCTTTGAATCCTGAACCGGATTTCCGGGGAAGAGGCTTGATCAGGAAAAGCGATGGCTTTTCCCGCAATCCTTGATCGTTGTTCTTGATTATATCGCAGGTCCGGCCCACTGAAACCATGGACAGATTCCCTGCTGATGAAGCTTGACGACTTGAGCGAAAACAAGACTCTGAATCTCTCACAACAACCGACCGTTTTTTTCCGTCCCCGTGACACCACTCATCGCCTACATTCTTTTCCTGCTGTTGGCAGCGCTTGTGCTTTTCAGTCTCGAAAAGCTGTCGGTTGACATCATCACCCTGATATTGC
>JBGSVX010000116.1:0-10772 GCA_041752795.1 Terrimicrobiaceae bacterium | reverse complement strand
CGCGTATTTTGATGGTCCGGCGGGAACGGCCATGCTTGTTCGGGCAATCGCGGAACTTGGTGGCGATTGGTGGCTTCTGCTTGGACCACTCGGGGGGCTCCTTGCCTCGCTTGCCGCATGGAGGCTAGGACGCAGGCTGTTCGGTGAATCGCAGGCGGCATGGGGTGTCGTGGCATGCAATCTCGTGCCGGTCTTCAATGAGCAGGCCCTGGTCGCAGGACCGCATCTTCCGGCTCTGACTCTTGCCCTGCTGTGCGTATCCTTTGTTTGGGATGCCGTCCATCGCCAAAACCCGCATGTCCGATCATGGCTCTTTGCTGCCATCGCGATGGTCGGGGCCGTTCAATTTGCTTATTGGCCAGCAGCCATTGCATTGGCTTGCGTGATTTTTTCCCTGAGCCAAAAAAATGGGCTTCAGGGAGTGTCTCTGATGGGGGCCGGTTTTTTTGCTGCCTGTGTCGGGCTTGCCCTGATTCCAGCACTCCAATGGAATGCGTCCCAAGAATGGATTCCTCTGGTTGGTTGGACGGCACGCAGTCTGATGGCATGGAATTTTTCGGAAGTGGTTTCCGGAATCGGTGCCCTGTTAGTTGGCGCTTCGCCGCTGATCTTTCTCCTTGTGTTGCTCGCGATTCGCAGACTTGGGCTCGTCGCGAAAGAAAAACGTGGGGCGGCTTTTTCTTTGGTCATTACTCTGCCGTTGCTGGTGCTGACTGCTGTCTTCGTCTATCGCGGATGGGACGCCTCGCCACTTTTTCTCCCGGCTCTGGCAATTTTGCTGCCAGCGGCCTGCGACCGGATCAAACCCGCTTTTTTGTATATCAGCCTGGCAGTGGCCGCCGTGTTTTCCGTACCGGCCTGGCTTTCCTATCCGGAGGAGGCCGCCATGGGCCGCAGCGCATCCGATGCCGTGTTGGCATTGGAGGAAAAACTTTCGCCCCAATTGCCGGCCGGGCTGTTTTTCATTGCGTCGGACCCGGACCTCGCCTCCGCCTTGGGCTACCACCTGCGCACCGCATTTATCGCGCCTGAGGGACACCCAAGAGTCTATTCATCGGCTTCGCAGGACATTTCGAGTCAGTATGACCTCTGGCCGTCCTATGATGATTTTGTGGAAACCGGGGAGGCACCCGATGGATTTTTCAAGGAGTTCAAAGCGGTGAATCCCTTTCTCGGACATGCCGCCATCTACGTGGGCAAAGTCCCCCCGGAAAATCTCCCGTCTGCAATTCGTTCGGCTTTTTCTGAAGTCCAGCTTGTGCAGAAGGTCGGAAACGGCAAAGATCAGCGTTTTATCTACCTGTGTCTCGATTACCAGACTCTCCCGCTTTGAATCCGCCCGAGTTTTCGGTGGTGATCCCTCTTTATAATGAAGAGGACAATGTCGCCATTCTTCAACAAGAAATCCGCAATGCGCTGCAAGGGCGTCATTACGAACTGATCCTTGTGGATGATGGCTCCACTGATGCAACCCCCGACCGGGTGGAAAAATCCCCGGAGGTCCGGTTGCTGAGATTTCACGCGAATGGGGGTCAGAGTGCCGCGATGATTGCCGGCATGCGGGCCGCGAGGGCTGACAAGATTGTTTTGCTGGATGGGGATTTGCAGAATGACCCGGCGGACATTCCCAAACTTCTGGACGAGTTGGACCGGGGGGCCGATCTGGTTTGTGGGTATCGGGCGCACCGCAAGGACACCACGGTCAAACGCATCACGAGCCGGGTTGCCAATTTTGTGCGCAGCCGGTTTGTGGGTGATGGCATCCGGGACACAGGCTGCACGCTCAAGGCCATGCGGTCCGCGTGCGTGGATGCCCTGGTTCCATTTAAAGGAGTTCACCGGTTCATTCCCGCTTTGATAAAAAATGCGGGATTTACGATTGTTGAGATTCCGGTGAACCACCGGGCCCGCCGGTTCGGGACCAGCAAATATGGACTTGGCAACCGGGCAATCCGCGCCACCACCGACATGCTCGGGGTTCGCTGGATTCAATCGCGACGCATCTCGATTTCCAACTTTTCCGAAATTTCCAAATGAGCGACCTCACCCTGCTTGTGCTCGCTGCCGGAATGGGAAGCCGCTACGGTAGCCTCAAACAATTGGACCCCATGGGGCCCGGTGGTGAAACCCTGCTCGATTATTCGGTTTTTGATGCCCTCGCTGCGGGATTTAACCGTGTTGTCTTTGTGATTCGCAGGGATTTTGAAGAAGAATTCCGAAATAAGGTGGGCGCAAAATACTCGGACCGCATCCAGGTTGGTTACGCCTTCCAGGAGCTCTCAGATTTGCCGGAGGGGCATATGGTTCCCGAGGGACGCCAGAAACCATGGGGAACCGCCCACGCGATTTTGGCGGGACGTCACAGCGTGGATTCCCCGTTTCTTGCAATCAATGCGGACGATTTTTACGGTGCCGAAGCGTATCAAACGATGGCCGCCTGCCTGCGTCTTGCTTCTCCAAAAGAATTTGCGATGGCCGGCTACCGGCTCCGCAATTCGCTTTCTGAACACGGCACGGTCTCACGCGGGGTGTGTCAGTCGGACGGGAACAGTTTTCTTGTCTCGGTAAGGGAATTCACAGCCCTCGAAAAACTGGGCCTCGGGGCGATTCAAAAGAACCCGAACGGAACGGAAGATTTTTTCACCGGGGACGAGCCGGTTTCCATGAATTTTTGGGGATTCACGCCGGATGTTTTTGAGTCACTGCAAAGCGGTTTTGAGAACTTTCTTTCCAAATCCGGAGGCGAGCTGAAAAGTGAGTTTTATATTCCGAGTGCGGTGGCAGACATGATTTCCTCCGGCTCAGCCTCGGTAAAAATCCTGCCCACCGAATCCCGGTGGTTTGGGGTCACCTACCGCGAAGACAAACCCGTGGTCATGCAAAAGCTCGCAGAGTTTGTCTCCCAAGGCGCGTATCCCTGCCCGCTCTGGCAATGAATGCCCGGCTCTACGGGATTCTGGATTTCGGCTATGTGGCACCAAATGATGCCTCGGCGACTGCTGCGAAAATGATCCATGGCGGCGTGCAAATCCTTCAACTCCGCGCAAAAAACCACGCTCCGGAATTTCTTTTGCCCATTGCCTCCGAACTGGCCCGTATCTGCCGCGACGCCGGCATTCCTTTTGTGGTGAATGATCACATTGAACTCGCGAGGGACTCAGGAGCCCATGGCGTTCATGTCGGCCAAGACGATCTTTCGGTTGCTGACGCAAGACGCCTTCTCGGAAGACCGGGAATCGTGGGAAAATCCACCCACAGCCTCGCCCAAGCGAAGGACTCCCTAGCCGAGGAGCCTGATTACATTGGCTTCGGTCCACTCTTTGCCACCCCGACAAAACCCGATTATACTCCCATCGGCACGGAGGATATCCACGCGGTTCATGAAACCGTAAAAACCCCCATCTTCTGCATCGGCGGAATCAAACTCGAAAACTTGCAGAGCGTGCTGGAAAAAGGAGCCCGCAGGGTGGTCATCGTCTCGGGCATTTTGCATGCAGAGGACATCCCAGCCTACTGCCGGGGCTGCCGCGCTTTATTGGACCGCTCCGCGTAGGTGCTATGGGGTTCCGCTTGCCCGCAGGCGAAACGCTGCTACGGTAGCCGGATGTTTCGTTTGGCGTTGATTTTGGCATTGATCGCGTCGGCCTCTGCTTGGGCCGCTCCGGTTTCGAAGAGTCTGGTCCGTATTGTGGCCACATCCCAAGAGCCCGATTATTTGCAACCATGGAGTGGTGGTTCCGTGAGTGGAGCCAGCGGCTCGGGGTTTGTGATTGAGGGAAACCGGATTCTGACCAATGCCCATGTGGTCAGCAATGCGCGTTTCCTCACAGTTTCCAAAGAAGGCGACCCCGGTTTGTATCAGGCCAGGGTTCTTCATGTGGCCCATGACTGCGACCTTGCCATGCTCACCGTGGACAATCCCAATTTTTTCAAAGGCACCGAAGCACTCGCACTGGGAGGCATTCCGGCCATGGAATCCATGGTTTCTGTTTATGGTTACCCGATCGGCGGCGACCGCCTTTCGGTCACGCGAGGAGTTGTTTCACGAATTGATTTTCAACCTTATTCCCACTCGGGGGTAGATTCCCACCTGACGATTCAAATTGATGCCGCCATCAACCCCGGCAATAGCGGAGGACCCGTTTTGCAGGATGGAAAAATCGTGGGCGTTGCATTCCAAGGCTACTCCGGCGATGTTGCCCAGAACGTTGGCTACATGATTCCCACCCCGGTGATCGAACGTTTTTTGCAGGACGTGAAAGATGGTTCCTACGATCGCTATATGGACATCGCGGTTTCCTATCACCCCCTTCACAATCCGGCCATGCGGGGAGCGCTGGGGGTTAAGGAGGAAAATCGAGGCGTCCTTGTCGGTGAGGTTTACAAGAGTGGCGCATCGGACGGATACCTGCGCCAGGGCGACGTGATTCTATCCATAGATGGGCTTCCGGTTTCCAGCGATGGAACGGTGCCCATGGATGGGGATCAGGTCGAAATGGCCGAAGTGGTGGAGCGCAAATTCAAGGGCAACAAGGTGGCCTTCGATATCTTGCGGGAAGGAAAAACCATGAATGTGGACGTGCCACTGGATAGCGCATGGCCCTTTGCGATGCAGGCGAATGCCTATGATAAAAAACCCCGGTTTTTGATCTATGGCGGGCTGGTTTTTCAGCCTCTGGATGCGAATTTTATGGATACCCACGATCCTGAGGATTTGAGGCTGAGGTATCACTTCGACCACTTTATTTCTCAAGCCCTTCATTTGAAAAAACCGGAGATTGTCGTTTTGTCCAATGTGCTCGCGGACCCGGTGAACGCCTACGCATCGGATTTCCGCTATGGCATCGTGGAAAAAGTGAATGACCGAACCATCCGCAATTTGCAGGACCTGGCCGAGGCGATCGATGAATCCGGGGACTACACGGTTATTGAGTTTGCCGGGCCGGGCCGCCCGCTGGTGCTTGAACGCAAGGCCGCCATCGAGGCAGGCGAAAGAATCCTCGCCCGCTACGGCATCTCCAAGGACAGAAATCTTACCCCGTGAAAATACGACCCCACATTTTACTGCCTGTGTTTCTGGCAGTTGCCCACCTGCCAGTTCAGTCCGCCTCACAAAAGCCGGCGACTCCACCGTCTACCTCCCCCGTGAGTGCAGTCGTGCGGGTCAACTCTACGAATCAGTCTTACGATTTCGCCCGGCCATGGGACAAAAAAAGCCCCTACCCCCGGCGGGGAGCCGGGGTCATTCTCACGGATGGAAATGTGTTGGTCACTGCAGAATTGGTGGCGAACCGGATACATTTGGAAATTGAAAAACCTCTTACCGCCGACAAATCCCAAGCGGAGGTCATTGCCGTGGATTATGATGCGAACCTTGCGCTTCTGAAACCGCTCAAAGACGGCTTTCTGAACGGGCTCGGCACGATGGCCCTTGCGGAAGGTGCGAAGGTCGGTTCAGTCGCAGAAATTTTGCAGTTGGAAAATACCGGGGAAATCGCCAGAACACCGGCCACGATCACCACGATTGCCGTTGGTCCTTACCCGTTGGATTCCCTCTCCTTGCTGACCTTCAAACTCAGTTCTCCCCTGCAAAGC
The DNA here is from genome assembly GCA_041752795.1 of Terrimicrobiaceae bacterium. Classification (GTDB taxonomy): domain Bacteria; phylum Verrucomicrobiota; class Verrucomicrobiia; order Chthoniobacterales; family Terrimicrobiaceae; genus JAJTZA01. Next base: position 5,177 of record JBGSVX010000116.1, on the reverse strand, counting down.
CGTGACAGCAGTTTCGTGCTGCCTGCGGTCTTGGATGGGCGACTACTGGGCTTGTTGATGCGATACGATGCCAGGAGCCAAACGGCAGAGGTCATTCCCCAACCCGTGATTCAGAGCTTCCTGGACCGGGCCCAAACGAGTCCGTATTCCGGTTTTCCGAGGTTGAGGGTCGGCTATGCCTCAACCCGCGATCCCCAACTCCGCGCCTTTTTGAACCTCCAGGAAGCCGGGGGCGTGTATATCACCGAGGTGCAACCGGGCTCCCCGGCAGACTCCGCAGGCCTCCGCAAGGGAGATATTCTTCTGAAAGTTGATGACCGCCCGGTCGATCAGGATGGACTCTACGAGGATTCCCAATATGGAAAAATCCTGTTCACCCACCTTGTCACATCCAGGAAAACGGATGCCGGCCCCCTGAACGTTTCCATCCTGAGGGAAGGCAAGCCCCTCACCCTTGAGGTGCTTCCCAAACCATCAGACCCCACCAAAACAATCAGCGAAAGCCAATCCTTCGACAAGGCACCCAAGTATGTTGTCCTCGGCGGTTTGATTTTCCAGGAACTGTCCCGCGCCTACCTCCGCGAGTGGGGCGGAAATTGGCGGAAAACCGCCCCTCAGCGTCTGGTGTATCTCGATGCCTTCCAATCGGAACTCCCCACCGACCGCGGCAAAATCGTTTTCCTCTCCTCCATCATGCCTTCTCCGGACACACTCGGTTACGAAAATCTTGAGAGCCTTGTCGTGACCAAAGTCAATGGCATCGAAATCAAAAGCCTCGCCGATCTCTCCAATGCCGCAAAATCACCGATCAATGGCTACCACAAAATCGAATTTGAAGAGGACCCGGGAGTCATTTTCCTCGATGCAGAAAACGTGCAAAAAAATCAGGAACCCCTCGCCCGGGATTATGGAATTCCCGCGCTCGAACGGCTCTAATTTCTCCCGCCGATAATTTTCGTCAGGCCGAGAAAGCTTTCGACTCCGGGGGAATTCTCGGACAATGGTGATGGCAATGGAAGAGAGGAAATTCCACAGAAATTTGTTTTTGGTTGCGGTGGTTCACATCGTGGTGATCACCGCGATCATTTTCTTTGCGAGGCGGGAGATTCAAAAGCCGGCCGGAGAAGTCGTCTGGATGGAGACCGGTTCGTTCTCGGCACCCGCCGAAGTGTCCGACCCTCAAGATATTGAGGAAGAACCAGAGCCCACTCCGATACCCACCCCGGAGCCAACGCCGGAATCCACCCCTCCCCCAACTCCTGAACCAACGCCGGAACCGACCCCTCTGCCCATCGAGGAAACCATCCCTCTGGAAACTCCAACGCCAACGCCAACGCCAACTCCCACCGCGACTCCAACTCCAAAGCCCACGTCAACTCCTACTCCGACTCCAAAACCGACGCCCAAGCCAACTCCCAAACCCTCGCCAAAACCTTCCCCAAACCCCACAGCCAAACCATCCCCGAAACCAACAGCCAAGGCCTCGCCAAAGGCCTCCCCAAAAGCCACAGGGAAGCCTTCTTCCAGCGCCTCCCCCAAAGCCAGTCCGGGAAGTTCAACCACGGGGTCCACCAAACCCTCGTCGAACCAAAAATCTACAACCGGCCAAGGAAACACAGGAAATGGCACCGCCGCCAAATCGGCCGGGCAGGGTGACCCTTCGCAATTCGGTTGGTATCATGAACTCATCCATGACCGATTTTTTAGTCAGTGGGACCAGCCCACCTCGATCTTTGATCCAGGAAATCAGTTCATCTGCACGGTCCAGATCCGCATCGAAAAAGATGGAAAAATTTCTTCTGCCAAAATCGTTCGAGGAAGTTCCAACCCGGTGATGGACCAATCCGTGGAAGCTGCCATCAAGAGGGTCATTCAAATTGACCCCCTCCCCCCCGGCCTCGGCGGCGGCAGCGCCTACTCGGTCAACATCAACTTCGAGCTTCAGTAGAAGACATCCGCACATTGCGGGTCAGAGCACCTTCATCTCCGCTTTGGTCCCCTTTTCCCATGACAAACCCCATTCCTTCATCGCCTTGACAATAGGAAGCAGGGCCTTTCCCTTTTTGGTTAGTTGATAGGCAAGGTGCCTTGAGCCTCCGGCCTCGGGGACTTGAACAATCACACGATTTGCAAGCAGGCGCTTGAGCCGTTCGGTGAGAATGTTGGTCGGAATGCCTTCCGGGGATGATAAAAAATCCTTGAACCGTGACCTGCCAAAAAAGAGGTCACGAACCACGAGAAGGGTCCACCGATCCCCAAGCAGATCCAGCGAACAGGAAACCGGGCACGGCGAACGGCGGCGGGACACAGTTTCTGTAAGTTCTGAAAGTACCGGGGATTTGGGCATAATTAAAAAAGATCAGATTTTTTACTTGCATTCAACAAGTATTTAACTTGTATTTTGCAAGCATGAATCCAAACAAACCCGCACCCCAACTGGCTCCCCCCGGAGCCGGACTTCCGAAGATCGAGCACTTTTTTGCAAAAATTATGGTGAGATGGAATGCAAGCCGAACTGATCGAAAGACCTCATCGGAGCTCTTTGCGAAGGAGCGCGACACGATCCTCCATCTGTTGAAAAAGACGCCGCCCGCGCGGTTGTCTTCACCCGTACTGATCAAACGTCTCCCCGGTTTGGAAGACAGCAGCCGTTATTGGTCGACGCTCATGACGATTGATCATCTCCGCATTGTGAATCTTGAAATTGCCGGCGTGATTGCAGATCTGTGTACCGGAAAACTGCCGGAACGGGCCGCGAGCACTGCGGCGGTCAAGCCGTCCACGAAAGTGGACTCTTCGGTGATTGGTGCTTTTGAAGAAGCCTGCAGAGTTTATGAGAACACGGTTGCAGCGCAGCCTGATCTCAAAACCGAGGCAGTTTTTGCACACCCATGGTTTGGCCCGATGAGTGCAGGGGACTGGCATTTCATGGCGAGTTTTCACATGACCCTTCACCGCAAACAGATTGAACGCATTCTTGACGGTCTGAATCATACCTGAGGCGGCCCCAGCGGCGGTGTGGACTAACCGGTCACTATCATTTTTGAACTTCAATAAGAGGTTTCCCAGGATACTTGTCTGGCTCCAGAATTTGACGAATGCGGGATTCTGCTTCCTGGCGCGCCTCGTGGAGGATGGGGCTCTCGGCAAATTGTTTGTCCGCTTGGGCCCGTAACGCACGAAGGGCCTCTTCCCGATCGGAAGGGGTCAGTTTGTTCCAAAGACCGTCTCCATCAGTGAGGATTTTGATCTCCCCCATTTCAGTGGAGAGAATGACGGGAGCTGTGAGGTCGGCACTCACTATTTTCGTGTGGGGATCGATTCGGAGGCGGAAGGGTTCCTTGAGAACAAAACCGGCCTTGGCGGTAAATGGGGCTTCGACTTCGATGACCTTGGTGGAGTAGAGCCATGTCTGGGCCCAACGATGGCGCACAAGGATTGCGCGGCTGACCGTGGCAAGCTCCAAAACCGGAGTGGAGGCCTCAATAATGACCAGGCCGTCCACACGGATCTCAGGTCGCATGTTGAAAGTTTTTTCAAACTTTGCGGCAAGGTCATTCGCCATGGTCCGGACATCTGCCGTCACGCGGGTTGTGAAAAAAAACACGGCGACGGCCGTGAGCACGGTGGCAAGGCCAGCCAGGCCTGCGAACCAGAGCAGGGCCATGACAAATGTGTTGGGCCCGGAAGATTTTTTCAGTGGATGTGGGTTGGGCATTCGGGAAGAGCGCGGAGGAAGGATTTGCCGTAAGGTTTGCCGAGAATCCGGCTGTCAAGAATCACAATGAGACCTTTGTCAGCGCGGGTGCGGATCAGGCGCCCGACGCCCTGACGCAGTTTGAGGATGGCTTCGGGGAGCGAATACTGTTCGAAGGGGCGCCCACCCTCTTCTTCGATGGCCTCCATGCGGGCTTCGATGAGCGGATGGTCCGGCGTCGCAAATGGGAGTCTGGTGATAATCACATTGGTGAGTGCTTCGCCGGGAACGTCAACTCCCGCCCAGAAACTGTCCACTCCAAAAATGATGCTGTGAGGATTCTCCCGAAATTCTTGAACCATGCGATGAGCGGGCTTTCCCCCACCCTGCACCAATAATGGCCACCCGCGTTTTTCAAAATGGGCCTCCAAATTTTCTGCGGCCGTGCGCATGGTCTGGTAACTCGTGAAGAGCACAAAGGCATGACCCGAGGTCATTTCCACAAAGTGCGAAATCCATTTTTCCAGGGCAGTCGCATAGGCCGGATCTTTGGGCTCCGGCATTTGTTTCACGAGGTGGAGAGTCATCTGGGCTTTGTAATCGAAGGGACTTCCTATGCTCACCGGGCGGGCGGATTCGGCTCCGACTCGATTCCGAAAATACGAGAGGTCACCGGAACCGACCGCAAGAGTTGCACTGGTCAGCACGCAGGTGGAGCCTTCCCGAAACAGAATTTCCCGCAGTGCGTCGGCAAGGTCCACCGGGGCAGCTTTCAAGGAACAAAAGCTGGCAGCACGACCATATTGCTCCACCCAATACACATGATCCGGCGTGTCCAGAGCCAAAAAATCCAGAATCCCCGCACGAACAGCACGCAAACGGGACGCTGCATCCATCAGTTCTCCTTTGCGGGGGTCATCTTCCTGACGCGAGGCCTGAACCCCCAACATCTCGGCAAGCCGGGTGAGAGCATCACAGAGGTCCGCGCCATCCGCCAATCCGGTTTCCTGAATACGCTGAACCTTGCCACGCGAAAATTTGCACCGGGAGGCGACTTCATCAAAAAAGGAGTCCACCAGTGGCAAGATCGCCGAGACCGCATTGCATCCCTGGGAATCATGCAGCACAGGAAGCAGGCCCTTCTTGGTTTTCGGGTTGAACAGGCGCTGCAGAGCCCGCCGGACACCAAGTTGCGAAACATCCATTCCGATATGACGTGAGGCCACATCCTCCAAGGTGTGCGCTTCATCAAAAATCACAAAATCATCCGCAAAGAGAATCCCGCGAGAGCGCCCGGAGTGGTCCATGCCACCGGCCACGGTGAAGAAAAGGGCATGATTCATGATCACCACATTCGCCGAGGCCACCCGCTTTCTGAGGGCCTGATAGAAACAGCGCGGATTATTTCCACACGTTTTTGGCGTGCAGATTCCCTGCTCACTGCGAACCTCTTCCCACACGCGGGAACTCGGTTGCTCCA
>JBGSVX010000115.1:0-1959 GCA_041752795.1 Terrimicrobiaceae bacterium | reverse complement strand
TTCCGGGTGGCCAATATCTCATTTATGCAGACAGGGACCGTTCACTCCCCACATTCCGGGGACGCTACAGGTTTGAAGGGAACACGCTTTTTTTAACGGACACCTCCGCCGCAGATTCCAGCAATCTCAGCACCGAAGAGGGGCGCTATGTGGTGGTCATTTCCGGACCCTCCGCCGATTTCCGTAAAGTGGAAGATGAGAACAGGTGGCGCGCCGACCGGTTCGAAGGAACATGGACGTCCTCACGGTAAAGGCACTGACCGGCATTTTTGTTGCGGCAGTTCTCCTCATGCAGCCGGCCAACGCCGGGGAGAAAAAGCCGGATCTCGCCAAGATTTTTGGGCGCATCCAAGTGGTGGATTCATTCCCCGACTATAAGGTCAAGGTGGTGACCAGCTTTCCGGATTTGAAAGTCAAGAAAACCGACTCCTTCGCCGATGGTCCGGGGCTTTGGATGTTTGTGGAATCGTTTCCTGATTTTAAAATCCAATTTGTGGACGCCTTCCCGGATTTTACAATCGAATACGTGGACGCCTTTCCAGGGCTGCCGTGATGGTCGCTATTCGTAGCGAAGGGCTTTGACCGGTTCCAGACGCGCTGCGAACCATGCCGGAAGCAAAGCCGCAAAGGCACAGATCACAAAGGCACAGGCACAAATCATGGCCACATCCGAGCCGACAATTTTTGCGGGAATTTCGCTGAACTGATAAACGCTGGGAGGAAACACTTCCACTCCGAGAGTATTGGCCAGCCAGTCGCTGACCTGATTGCGGTATTGAACAAGCAAGATGCCGGAGGAGAGACCGGCAAGGGTTCCAAAGATTCCTACGACAATGCCTTGGGCAAAAAAGATCCCGACAATTTGCGGTGTCCTTGCACCGAGGGCTTTAAGAATTCCGATCTCCCGGGTTTTTTGGACGGTGACGGTGATAAGGGTGTTCATGATCCCGAATGCGGCTACGAGGATGATGAACATGAGGATGAAAAACATGACGTGGCGTTCCATGCGAATGGCATCGAACAGTTGTTTATTGAGGTCGACCCACGTGAGGGCTGAGGTTGGATATTCCAGAAATTCATTCATGAGATCCCTTGTTTCAAAAGCATTGAAGGGGTCGGTTGTTTTGATGGCCAGACCGTGAATTGATGGCCCCAGATTGTAAATTTCCTGACCCACATGAAGCGGAACAAGAAGGAATTCGCTGTCATAGAGATACCGCCCGCTCTCAAAGATGCCGGTCACTTCCAACTCCAAGGGAAGCAACATTTGTTTAAGCTCCGGGGCGCTCGCGGTTCCGCCCTCCTTTTCCAGACGCTCCAACTCTTCGAGCACCTCGTTGATGTTTCCCGGCGAAAAAATGGTGACCTTGTCCCCCACCCCAGCTCCGAGAATCCCGGCAAGCTCGGAGCCCAAAATGGTTTTGTCTCCGTCCAGATCGAAAGACCCGGCAATGACAAATCGCGCGACATCCACCACATCATTTTCTTTGGCGGGGTCAATCCCACGAATTTTGGGAGCCATCCTGCGGTTCCCAAACTGCACCAAAACCGGTCCCTGCACAAAGGGAGCAATTCCCGTGACCCCCTCCACCTTTTCACACTTCTCCGAAAGGCTCTCCCACTCTTCGAGCACTCCGCCATTGCCAACCACCAGGTGGGCATCAAATCCAATCACCTTCTGCTGAAGCTCCTGCTCGAATCCCGTCATCACAGAAATGACCAAAATCAAAACCATGACCCCCAACATGACCCCCAGCACGGAGATCAACGTGATAATAGAAAGGAATGTTCTTTTGGGCCTCAGGTATCGCAGCGCCAGAAACAAGCTCAGGTTTTTTCGAATCATTCCTTCCCATAGCGGCAGAAAGGAAAAATAACAAGCTCCGCCGGGGTTATCCGACTGAGCGTTGAGGACAAGGCAGGCTTATTGAGTTCCCAAAAATCGAAACACATCCCGGT
>JBGSVX010000114.1:0-3703 GCA_041752795.1 Terrimicrobiaceae bacterium | reverse complement strand
GCGGGTGAGGTCGCGGATTCCAAAGCGCTCCATCAGCAAAAGAAATTTTCTGATTTTGCTTTCCGTGCCGGTGACCTCGATGGCGAGAGTTTCGGTCTGCACGTCAATGATCTTGGCGCGGAAAATATCACAAATTTGCATGACCTCCGGTCTGGTCTTGGACGTGGCGCTCACGCGGAGGAGGAGGAGTTCGCGGTCCACATATTCCTCATCACGGAAATCCTGCACGTCAATCACGTCCACCAATTTGTCCAGTTGTTTGTTAACCTGCTCGAGGACTTTGTCATCTCCGCGAACGACAATGGTCATCCGGGACGCGCTGGCATCGAGGGTCGGCCCGACGTTCAGAGTGTCGATGTTGAAGCCGCGTCCGCTGAACATGCCGGCCACGCGGGCCAACACGCCAAATTTGTTTTCAACGAGGATGGATATGGTATGACGCATATTTTGAGAGCCCGCCAGCATGCCCGGCGAAGCAGGGGTCGTCAAACGCTTTTCATGAAAAATCGAGGAATCACATTCTTTCCTGCGTTTGAAATGCCAGCCCGGGTGCCCGTTACCGGATCACATTGCGGTGAATCCAGATGCTCTGAAGCAGCCCGAGGCTCAACAGGGTGATCATGAGAAACGATCCGCCATAGCTCACAAGAGGCATGGGAAGGCCGGTGATTGGCGTGACGGAAATGGTCATTCCGATGTTCATGAACGTGTGGGTAAAAATGAGCATCACAATGCCAATGGATACGAGTCGGCCGAGATCATCATTTGCCTGACTTGCGACATAGAGGCCCACGAGCAGGAGGAGGACAAAAGCGAGGATGAGTGCCACGCCGCCAATGAATCCGTGTTGTTCGCCCATGACCGAAAAAATGAAGTCATTATGAACAATCGTGGAAGGGAGGAAGCCGAGTTCGTTGAGGGTATTCGGGGCTTTGAAGCCCTTGCCCGAGAATCCGCCTGATCCGATGGCGAGGAGGGATTGATTGATATTCCAGCCATCGCCCTGGGGGTCGAGGTCCGGGTTTAAAAACGTTGTGATGCGACGGTATTGGTATTCTCTGAGCCCGAAATAAACCACAAGGGGAATGATTGCCATGCCGACGGCAATCATCGAAATGAGCCAGCGTTTCGGTACACCGCCGACGAAAAGCATGGCAAGCAGAACCGGCATCCAGACGATGCAGGAACCAAGGTCTGGCTCCAACAAAATCATCACCCATGGCGCTCCCACAATGGCCCCGCAGGCCAGCAGTCGCAGGAAGGGCATCGAGTTTTTTGAGGCTTCGAGATACACGGCGACGGTCATGATGCCTGCGATGATCGCGAGTTGGGAGGGCTGGAAATTCATGAATCCAAGATCCAACCAGCTTCTTGCACCGTAGCGTTTTTCACCGAAAAGCATCACCGCGACGAGTCCGCCGATGGCCACGACATAGAGGGGCACTGCACCAAATCGAATCCACCGATAATCCACCAGAGCCGCTGCAAAAAAGAGGGGGATTCCAAGACATGCCCAAATAATTTGGCTGGTCCAGAAACTTTGTTCCCGCATCCATGTCGCGCTATAAATGGCATAGATGCCATAAACCAACAGCCCGGACATGAGGGCAAAAAGGAGCCAGTTGATGCCAAGGAATTTTCTTAGAAGTGGGTGCATGGTCGAATGATTTGCGGACTAACAGTTGGCAGTACTCGGGAAATATCAGCCAAGCTGCGGCACGGCCGCGAGGAGGGATTTCGTGTAAGCGTGTTGGGGATTGGCGTAGAGTTCGCCTGCGGGCGCGGATTCCACGATGCGCCCGTGATGCATGACAAGGGCTTGGTCGCTGATGTGTTCCACCACCGCGAGATCATGCGCAATGAACAGGTAGGCAATGCCGAGTTTCTGTTGGAGATCCTGGAGGAGATTGACAATCTGGGCCTGCACACTCACGTCGAGCGCGCTGACCGGTTCATCGCAGACGATGAATTTTGGTTTCACCGCCAGTGCGCGTGCAATGCCGATGCGCTGACGCTGTCCGCCGCTGAATTCGTGGGGGTAGCGGGCCGCCATGTTGGGTTGGAGTCCGACAAGTCGCAGGAGTTCGGCAACTTCCGAGGCCCGCTCCGGGCGACTGAGTTTTGGGAAATGGATCTCGATGGCCTCGCCGATGATGTCTCCGCTGGTCATTCGCGGATTCAGTGAACCGAAAGGGTCTTGGAAAATGATTTGCATCTCGTGGCGGAACGGACGGAATGCCGATTCTTTCATGCCAAGGAGTTCCCGGCCTTCAAAGGTCACCGAGCCGGAAGTCGCTTTTACGAGATTGAGAAGTGCCCGGCCAACAGTGGTTTTTCCGCTGCCACTTTCTCCGACCAAACCGACCGTTTGCCCGGCCTCGACCTGGAAGCTCACGCCGTCCACCGCCTTGATATCCCCGGTTTTTCGACGCAAAAGTCCCCCGAATACCGGGAACCACACACGCAAATCTTTGACTTCCAACATTGCCATCGGCCCACTCATGCCGGCTGCAGTTCAAACGGATTGGCAACGGACCAGCGTCCAAACTCACGAAGGAGGACACCTTCATCCAAACTATCCGGAGAAGCGGACTTCAAGCGACGAACAACCTCAGGTTGAGAGGTGCTGGGGATGCGAAGCTGAAAAAATGGCCAAAGAGTCGAGTCGTGGTAAACAGCCTCTAGATTCGGGAAATCGGTGATTGGCTGAACTTTGGTCTGTGAACGAAATGCATCGCTGTAACGAAAGGCCCATTCATTGTCCTCACGGGAAAGCGTGCCGACTTCCAGATCCCCAAAAAGCACCCGAAAAGCGACCCGCGACTCGGATGCTGGTGGTTTGGTATCTGTGAGCCAATCTGCGAGAATTTTTAGCATAAGACGACTGTTTCTTTGAACTTTTGAATCCGCTTCTGCAAGCACGATAACACAAAACGACATCGGCGCTCACTGAAAAGACCGTAAAATTCCCCCTCAAGCAACCCTGATACTTGGCTCAAAAACTCATCCAGCGGAATGGTCAAAAACTCCCCCCGTAAGGCGGGCCGCTGGGATGAGATCTCTCGTATCAGAGAAAAATGATTTATCTTGGGCAATTCGTCCCAACCCGTTTTGGGCTGACAATCCTCCACGTAACGATTCATGAACGATTCAAGTTGCCCCTGTCTCTCGATGGCCTCCAACTTTGCTTCCGTGGTATTCCAAAAAAGGGCCCTGGCTGTGTCAAATATGGGGGCGAATCGAGGTGGCCTGGCTGCAGACACATGCGTGATGACGCCCCAATTGAAATAATGGCGGTCGTTGTTGCCAACGATGGCATCAAACGCAAGCAGATGAACAAAGCCCTTCATGAGCGCATCTGTTTGTTCCGGGAAACGGTTCAGGATTGCCTCTTCCACGACCTGTAAGGTGAAGATGTCACGAGACTGTCTCCTTTCCTCGACCTCTTTGACAAAAGACATGTCGGCGAGATATCCCGCAAAAATCTCTGCTCCGTGCACCAAGCTTTCATCTCTCCTGAGAAAATATCGGCTCAGAAAGCGCAACTGGCCCCGCACCCACATTAACCCAAGTTTCTTAAAGAATTGAGAAAAAACGGGTATTTCAGGCATTTGCACGTCGTAAGTCGTTGATAATGAGCGATGCGGTTTTTGAGTTTCAATTGTAGTGCCTAATAATGTAATCCGGTTCTTGTTTTTTTGAC
>JBGSVX010000113.1:0-3625 GCA_041752795.1 Terrimicrobiaceae bacterium | reverse complement strand
AACCTATCCGCCCGGTTTAAAGTGTAACCCATCCTCGGCTCGCACCGGATTTTGCGCCTTTGGCGCATTTGAAAATGGCCAAACCCCAGTCATTGGCAGGTCGAAGAGCCGCTGCGGCGGCATGCCAATGCGCCACGTTACAGGTCCTTATATGGCATGGAAAAGGTATCCCCATCCTCGATACGGCCACTTTTCAGGCCAGCCATGAACCAGCGCATGCGCTGCTCGGAAGTGCCGTGGGTGAAGGCATGAGGCACGACCCGGCCCTGCATTTTTTTCTGAATCGCGTCATCTCCAATTGCATTGGCGGCCCGCATGGCCTCCTCGATATCTCCGGGATCAAGATATTGTTGGGAGTGGTGCGCCCAGACACCCGCAAAAAAATCGGCCTGCAATTCCAGCCGCACCGAATATTCATTGTAGTCGGGTCGCCCATGCAGGGCCGCAACTTTGTCCGAGGTTCCAAGCAATTTTTGAACATGATGCCCGACCTCGTGCGCGACCACATAAGCTTGGGCAAAATCGCCGGGTGATTGAAAAGTGCGCGCCAATTCGTCATAGAAACTCAGATCAATATAAACCTTGCGATCTGCCGGACAATAAAATGGCCCCATGGAGGCATCGCCGGTACCGCAAGCCGTGTTGACTCGACCGCGATACACGATGAGCGATGGGAGTTGGTATTGTTTTCCATGACGGGAAAACTCCTTGGTCCACACGTCCTCGGTGTCAGCGAGGACCACTTTGACAAAATCGAAGCGTTCCTGTTCCTCCGGGCTCGCTTCGGCAGTTTGGGAAACGGAGGAACCTCCATCGAGAAGCATGTTCGGGTCAAGGATCCCCACCTTCCACAACAAAAAGCCTGCCACGATGGCAATGAGAATTCCTTTGATCCCAAAACGTCGACCAATGAAGGCCAAAACCGAGATTGCACCTCCTCCGCCCTGGGTGACCGCACGTCCGCGGGCATCCTCAACATTCGCGCTTTCTCTACGTCCTTTCCATTGCATGACTCAGCAGGTTGTAGGGATTTTTAACTTGAACCACCAAAAACTCAACGTTTGTAAACCCGATCTCCGACCGACGGGGTTCCTGAAGCAATATCCGCAATCAGAAACGTGGAACTGCGAAGAGATGACAGACGAAGAATGGCGGTTTCTTTTTGATCAGCGATTGAAACGAGGGCATCGCCGGGCTCCGCCGCATTGGAGATTGAGGCATCAATCAACACGAACTGATTTTCCAAATTCACCTGACGGATTTGCCCGAGGAGTTGAGGTGGGACCGCAACCGGGGGCTTGGACTTTTTGGGGAAAATTTTCCCAAGGAAGCTCGTCCACCCGAAGAGTTTTTGGGAAAGTGAAACCGGTGGTTTGGTGGGTTCGGGTGAGGCCTGCTGACCCTGCGTTGCTTTACCTCCGCACGCTACGAGGAGGCCGGTGAGGGCCAATACCACAACCATCCGGCAAAGGGACATTTTCATGGAGAGGGCTCCCGGTTTATCAGCACGCAAGACATGGGGCACCAAGTGCCCATCAGCTTCCGTAACTTTTGCTGAAACGCTTGCGGTTCTCTTCTTCGGCGGCTGTGGGTTCCGGGGCAGCAGGAGTGGGTTCGGATGAGGCGATGGTCTCGGCGGGTTCTTCGATCGCCTCGGGAGAATTGACTCCATCCTTCAATGCCCGCACATAAGCCAGTTGAAGATCGGCAAGCACATGAGTGAGGATATTGGTCTCCTCAATGCCGAGGTTATTGCGGGTTTTTTCGCGGATCATTTCCAACTGATCAATGAAGATCTTGGCGGCTTCGAGATTCGGCTCGGGTTTTCCGCTTTGAGGATGTGGGATTTGACCCAGACACAGGGCAATTTGTTGGGCCTGCATCATCACAAACGTGATGAAGCGCTGGGTCATTTCTCCGCTTTGCTGGGACTGTTGAACTTCGGGCATAGGATTTTCAGTTGGTTGATTGGGTGGGAGCCGGGCCGGCTGTGGATTTCACATAGCCGGGAGACCCCAGATATTTCGAGGTCACGTTTTTGGTGTCTTCCAAAGTGACCGCATTGATTGCTTCGGCGCGTTTCAGGTAGTGATCGTAACCGAGGCCCAGCAATTCATCGAGGCTCACGCTTGCCGCAAATGCGCCATTGCTTTGGTTCTGGATCGCTTCACCGCCGAGCAATTTCTTTTTGGCACGAACGAGTTCCTCCTCAGTGAGCCCGCCGGATGCCAGATCCGAAATCTCGGAACGGAATTCCTTGGTGACCTCATCCAGCTTGGCGGGATCTGTTCCCAAATAAAAGATCTGACACCCCGGCACGGGACCGGTCAGTGAAGCGGCTCCCACAAAATATGCGAGCCCCATTTTTTCGCGGATGCGGTCAAAGAATCGTGATCCGAGGTCATTCGAAGCCTCATTCACAAGCTCCATGGCCGGACGATCGGGCGACAACAAATCGGGAGAGGGAAATGCAAACATGAGGACCGCCTGCTTTTTGTCCATCGGCTTGAAGACATCCAAGGCAGAGGTTGGCATGGTTGGTGGATCAACTTTTGCAAAGGCCGGGCTTCCTGATTTCATCGAACCAAATGCCTTTTCTGCCAACTTGAGGACTTCGGTTGCCTTCACATCCCCGAAGACGGCAAGCACACCATTTTTTGCAACAGCCAGCTCGGCATGGAATGCAGCGAGGTCTTTGTCGGTGAGGGTGGCCACTCGCTCAGCATTGCCACTGGTGCGCAACGAGTAGGGATGTTCGCCAAAGAATTTTTCGCGCAGGGCATTGCGGGCCACGGAAGTGATTTGTTCATCTTCTGCTTTGATGGAGGCCAGCATGGACTGTTTTTCCAATTCCAACTCCGAGGCTTTGAAGGCCGGATTGATAATCACATCGGCCACGACATCAAATGCCAGGGGCAGGTCGGGTGCCATTACTTCCGCAGAAACGCTCCAACTGTTGTTGCCGGAATCACTGCCAATGCTTCCTCCAACGCCTTCAATCTCCTCCGCAATTTCAAGGGCACTGCGACTTTTGGTTCCCTTCAGAAGGGATTTTGCAAGCAACTTGGTGATGCCATTATTTTCCGCCGTTTCAGCAAGCACTCCGCCACGAAATGTCGCAGAGACGCTCACCAATGGCAGACGCGAATCCTCGCGGACCAGAAGGGTCAGCCCATTGCTCAGCGTGAATTTTTGGACTTCGGATTTTTGAGTTGCCTGGGCCGCCGCAGCCGTTTTTTCGAGAGTGCCCACCGGGTTCAGCGATGTGACATTGAGCCGATCGTCCTGAAGATATTTTTTTGCAACACGAACGAGGTCCTCCGCATCCACCGAGGAAACCGCATTCAGGTAGTCGCGGCTAAAATTCAGGTTTTTGGTGAGCAGCCAGTTGCCGCCCATGTCCGAGGCCCGACCGCGGGCGGTCTGAAGTCCGGAAATTTGTGATGCCAGAAGCGAACGCTTAGCCCTGTTGATTTGCGCGTCTGTGGGGCCGGATTTTTTCAAGTCCGCAATGACCCCCAATGCCGCTTTTTCAGCGGCTTCACGCTTGTCGGGATCACACACAGCCTGCACAACAAACACACCATCGGTTTGCAGGCTGAACATCCCGGCCACCACCTGATGC
>JBGSVX010000112.1:0-1744 GCA_041752795.1 Terrimicrobiaceae bacterium | reverse complement strand
CGAAGCATTGGTGCTTCCTGCAAACAACCCGGCTCCGGTCATGGCCAAAAGCCCAAACATCTTCCTTCGTGTGAAGACTGCCGGATTGTCCATGGAGGAATCAGTTGTTGGATCGATTTCTTGCATTCTTAGTTGCTAATTATCAGTATTTTATAAAGGAAGGCCAGTGTTGGCGTCCGAGCCAGCACGTCAAAGGGTTAAGCAATAATCGCACCAAGTCAAATGGTTTTCCCGGTCGTCTGTGGCACAAAACGGGATCAGGCGACAGAGATTTCCTTGCAGAGGTAAACGTCCTGGATGGTGTTCAGGAGTTTTACTCCTTCAGCCATGGGCCGTTGGAAAGCTTTGCGTCCGGAAATCAGCCCCGTGCCGCCAGCGCGTTTGTTGACGACGGCGGTGAATGCGGCGTCGGCAAAATCATGAGCCCCACTGGCTCCACCTGAGTTGATCAACCCAGCGCGGCCGAGATAACAATTGGCGACCTGATACCGGCAAAGATCGATGGGATGATCTGTTGTCAGTTCGGTATAAATTCGCTCATCCAATTTTCCGTAACTGGAATCTCCGGTGTTCAGGGCCTTGAAGCCTCCATTGTTTTCCGGAAGCTTTTGTTTGATGATGTCCGCTTGGATCGTGCAGCCCAAGTGGTTGGCCTGACCGGTGAGGTCTGCCGAGACATGATAATCTTTGTCTTTTTTGAAGGCGGGATTCCGGAGGTAGCACCAAAGAACCGTGGCCATGCCCAGTTCGTGGGCATAGGCAAACGCCTCGGCGATCTCGACGATCTCGCGGGCAGCATCATCACTTCCAAAGTAAATGGTGGCACCCACGGCAGCGGCTCCCATGTTCCATGCTTCTTTGACTTTGCCAAAGGGAATTTCTTTGAACTGGTTCGGGTAAGTGAGAAGTTCGTTGTGGTTGATTTTTACAAGGAACGGAATCTTGTGGGCGTATTTTCGGGCCACCGAGCCGAGAACACCGAACGTTGAGGCCACCGAATTGCAGCCTCCTTCGATGGCGAGTTTGACGATATTCTCAGGATCAAAATAAACGGGATTTTTTGCGAAGCTTGCACCGGCGGAATGTTCAACGCCTTGATCCACCGGCAGGATGGAGACATATCCGGTTCCTGCCAGTCGGCCGGTGTTATAAATCCAATTCAGATTATTGAGGACCCGCTGATTCCGGTCTGTGGGTGCAAAAATCCGATCCACAAAATCCGGTCCGGGCAAGTGGATGAGGTCCCGGGAAATGGTTTTGCATTCGTGGCGGAGGAGCGTGTCCGCCTTGTCGCCCAGCAGAGATGTTATGGAGTCGAGCATGATGTCAGGATATAAAGGACAGGCGATCAGGTGTCGAGCACGGAGCGGGGTGCTACATCATGGTTGCACCCATTTCGGCCAAGGCACTCCGCTCGCCTTTGGTCAGGCAAATGTGCGCGGTGATGCGCTGACCCCTCAGGCGGTTGCGAGTGTAAACAAGACCATTGGAGCGGCTGTCCACATAGGGATTGTCAATTTGACCAGGATCACCAACCATGACCAGTTTGGAACCCTTGGACATGCGGGTCACGACGGTCTTTGCCTCAAGCGGGGTGAGTTGCTGTGCCTCATCTAGAACAAAAAATCGGTTGGGGATGGACCTCCCGCGGATGTAACACAGGGCCTCAATTTCCAGCAGCCCGCGCTCAATGAGCTGCTCATAGGGTTTGAGAGTGACCTGTGGAGCATGTTGGTGATTCGTG
>JBGSVX010000111.1:0-2890 GCA_041752795.1 Terrimicrobiaceae bacterium | reverse complement strand
GGACACCGCCGGCATTGTGCCAGGAAATTTCTCCATCACCGCAGACCATGAGGCCTCATCCGATGCCAGAGCAAAGGCTTTGGCTGATTCCAAACTCCGGGTGTGCTGATTCCAGAAATACAAACCCGTGGCAAGAACGAGCACAACAATCGTTGCGAGACCAAGCAGGATCGTCTTCTTGTTTTTTTGCCAATACAGTTCGTAACCGAGTGTTTCGTCCGTGAAAATCCGCTCATCAGCGGGGGTTGGTTGGGCCGACATAAATTATCCTCCGACTTCTGCGCGGGCTTCTTCGGCGAGGGCTGTGCTCAAGTAACGTTCCCCGGTCGAGCACCCGATGGTTACGATGAGTTTGCCGGCATTTTCCGGACGTTTGGCCAGTTGGATGGCTGCCCAGACATTCGCGCCGGTGCTGATACCACCGAGGATTCCTTCTTCCTTGGCAAGGCGGCGCGCCATGGCAAAGGCGTCTTCATTGCTGACCTGAATGCATTCGGCGATCTGACTGTCTCCGGTTTCTGTTGTGAGGTGAAGATTGTTTGGAACGAAGCCGGCACCTGTTCCCTGGATTTTGTGAGGTCCGGGTTTTACGGGTTGGCCCGCGAGGGTTTGGGAAATGACCGGTGAGTCTTTGGGTTCGACGGCTACGGCAGTGAAAGAAGGTTTGCGGGGACGCAACGCCTCGACGCAACCGGTGATCGTTCCGCCTGTGCCAACTGCGGCCACAAGAATATCCACCCCACCGTCTGTGTCTTCCCAGATTTCCTCAGCAGTCGTGCGGGAATGCACCGCGGGATTCGCGGGATTGTTAAATTGTTGGGGCATCCACGCATTCGGAGTTTCCTTCACAATCTGCTCGGCCCGCGCGATGGCACCTTTCATCCCCTCAGATCCGGGGGTCAAAACCAACTTGGCTCCGAGCATGGCCAGCAACGTGCGGCGTTCCACGCTCATGGTCTCCGGCATGGTAAGAAACAAACGGTAGCCCTTCGATGCGGCCACAAAGGCCAGTGCGATGCCAGTGTTTCCGCTGGTGGGCTCTACAATGATTGTTTCCTTGTTAAGAATTCCCCGCTTCTCTGCGTCTTCAATCATGGCCGCACCAATGCGATCCTTGACGCTGCCAAGCGGATTAAAAAATTCGCATTTCAGAGCGATGGTCGCCGGCAGTCCCTCGGTGACTTTGTTGAGTTTTACGAGGGGCGTGCGGCCCACGGTTTCGACGATGTTGGAATAAATTCTGCCCATAGGTTGTTTTCGGGTGATTTGGTGGAAATTGTTTATAGCATCTCTTCCCGCGCGGGCAAACGGATTGTTCTTGGGCAAAAGGCCAGCCTACAACCCGGTTGGGATAATTCGGAAGATGTCGGTGTTGTCAGAGAACGAATTCAAAGTTTCAGAACCCGGCCCGACGGCGACGGCGAGGGAATCTTCCGCAACCCCGGAGGCAACCGGAGCAGACACGGCGGAGGGCTCCACGGATTTGGAATCCGCACCCTCACCCGAGCCCGAACCGGGTCCGGTGGACCATGTGAGGGATGGCAGCCCCTGGGCATTGATTCCCACGATGGCCACCCCTTTGTCATTACGGAACGGGTAGCCGTTCAGCCGCAGCCCCCCCACACTGGAACGGCCAGCTACGACAATCAAAGAGTCCTTGCCGGCATAGGCAAGCGCAGTCGCGACGGCATTGTCGAGTTGCAGAAATTCGCGCATCATTCGCTCGCCCTCATTTTGCGAAGCGGCCTTGCCAACTAGCCCGGCATCCACCACAAGCAAATACCCCTTCCGGTTGAACTGAAGCAATTGAATCGCCTGACCCACCATTTCCGCAAGGGAGGGCTGGGCCGCCGATTTGGCCACCTCATCCGCAAAGGCCAGATTGCCCTCCGCAAAAAGTCCAATGAGCTTTGGTGCCCGCCACGCCGGCGTATTCAACAACTCGGATTTGGTGCGAACAACATCAAATCCGGCCTGACGCAATTCCAACGTGAGATCCCGGCCATCCGAACGCCCCCCGCCTTTGTGCTCAGGAACAAAATCCATCCCTCCCCCGCCAAGCAACACATCAAAACCATTGGATGTCATCAACTGAAGTGCAATGCCAGCGGAGTTATGAGGCTCATTCGTTTTGGCGTAATACGCGGCAGCTCCCGCATCGGTCACGGAGGCATTGGTAACCAACCCGACCGCGCGGCCCTTTTCCCGCGCAATGTCCACAAGGTTCGTGAGGGGCTGACCCGAGGAGTCCTGGCCCAGATTCCGATTGTTCACCTTGCGTCCCGTCGCAATCGCCGTGGCCGTGGAAGCAATATCCCCCACCGCAAAATCTCCGGCATGATTCGAGATCATCGACATCACCGGAAACCGTTCCACGGAAAGCCGGCTGTCGGCCCCGCCGCCATATATGCGCGACGCGGTGAGCGACGACGCATTGAAATTGTCCGAAATAAACAAAATCACCGCGAACGGACGCTGGACAACCCAGTTCACGTAATAAAGAAGCCCGCCCGCCACAAAAACGAGCAGGCAGAGAAGGGCAAGAAATTGATTTCGGGTCTTTTTACTCACAGCCGACTATTTCCACCACATCACCCAGCGAAGTGCAATGCACCGGTTGAAATTCTTTTTGCTTGGGGCATCGGCGGTGGATGGATGCCGTCCCCGGCGTCCATTCATTTATGATGGCGGCTCCGCCGCGCCCGCAGGCGCTACGCTCCAGCGTTGCGGGCGGGCCGCGCTGCGTTTTTCGGCCGGACATCGGGGACGATATCCCTTGTAGGTTCCAAGTCATGAGGATTATTCACAAATGCCCGGCAGGGCAAGGTAGCGGCAGCGCGAGCCCGAAGGGCCGCGCTCGCGCGCTGGCGCCAAGCCAGAGCTACCGGTT
>JBGSVX010000110.1:0-1936 GCA_041752795.1 Terrimicrobiaceae bacterium | reverse complement strand
GAGCCTTTGCGTCCGATCACGACGCCCGGTCGGGCGGTGTGAATGGTCACGCGCACGCTGTTCCAAGCGCGTTCGATGACGATGCGGGCGACAGCGCCTTGTTTGAGCTTCTTCTTGAGGAAGTCGCGGATTTGTCCGTCTGCGTAGAGGTAGTCGGCGAAGTCTTTGCGCGAGGCATACCAGCGCGAAGACCAGTCACGGCTGATCGGAAGCCGGAAGCCGATTGGATTTACTTTTTGTCCCATGCGAAATCGAGGTGTAGGTTAGTGGTGCTTTGCGGTGGACGGGTCGGATGGTGCGGGCATTTCCCGAACCTGTTCCTGGCCGACATGACGCAGAGGAACCCGTGAGAGTAGCGGACCATTTCAGGAGGGCAAGCCAAATTTCAAAGAAAAAATGCAGGGGGGTTAGAAATTTTGTTGCCTATTGGGTTGGGAGTTGTCAGAGATTGCGGCGGTTAGTTAGATGGACCCGTTAAGCAGAGCCCCCCGGGGTCGAGCGCAGGCGGTAACCGGAGACGGTTACCGGATGATCGGAGATTCTTCCTGCCAATCGAAACCAAAGACCGAAGCCATGAAACTGTATGTGGGGAACCTCCCCTTCAAAACCTCTGAAACTGCAATTCGGGAATTGTTCGAAGAACAAGGCCCGGTGCAAGAAGTCGCAATCATCCTCGATCGGGAATCCGGTCGCTCACGCGGATTCGCGTTTGTGACCATGGGAAATCCGGAAGCTGGAGAAGCCGCCATTCGCAATTTGCATGGCAAGGCTTTCGACGGACGCAACCTCATTATCAATGAGGCCCGTGCCCGTGAGGATCGCCCCCCGCGTCAAGAACGTAGTGACCGTGGAGATCGCGGTGACCGCGGCGACAGAGGGGATCGCGGAGACCGTGGAGATCGCGGTTTTCGTCCCCGCCGCTAATTCATCGGTTCCCACAGGGAATCGTCATTCTGCTGGTCCGCTGGCTGCCCCCAGTCAACGGCACCGATAGGCTTTTGCCTTTTTCGGAAACACGAGATTGCTTGCGGCCTGGCTTAGTGGCCTGTAACGGTTGGCAATGACGAATTTCTGGCACCGATATCCCTTTTTGAAGCGTTTCGTGGTTTGATATGAGTCTGATTGATACCCAGAACGAGCCGGATCCCCGCCGCCTGCCCATTGACCGGGTGGGCGTGAAAAATTTGCTTTATCCGATGCGAGTGCGTGGGATCGACGGACAAAACCACGAGACTGTTGCCACCGTGCAACTGACCGTGGATTTGCCGCATCACTTCAAGGGCACGCACATGAGCAGGTTCTTGGAAGTGCTCCATGCGCATGGCCCGCTTCTTCAGGTTAGCAGCGTACACGACATGCTCGTGGCTCTGACCAAAAAGCTTGAGAGTTCCTGTGCACATGTGGACTTTGAGTTTCCTTACTTTGTGGAAAAATCAGCTCCTGTGAGCGGTGCCAAAGGCCTTGTGGACTACATGGTGCGCTTCAATGCGACCTTGGAAAATGGCCGCACGGACTTTGTTGTGACAGTGGTTGTTCCTGTCACGACGCTCTGCCCGTGTTCGAAAGCAATCAGCGCACGTGGTGCCCACAACCAGCGCGGGCAAGTGACCCTTTCCGTCCGGTTCTCCAAACCCGTTTGGATTGAGGATCTGATTTCCATCGCTGAAGAAAGTGCGAGCAGTGAACTCTATAGTGTCCTGAAACGGCCGGATGAAAAAGCTGTTACCGAGCGGGCGTATGACAATCCGGTTTTTGTCGAAGATCTGGTCAGGAATGTTTCCCTGCGGTGTCGCGCTCACCATGATATTGTGTGGCACAAAGTGGAGGCAGAAAATTTTGAGTCGATCCACAATCATAATGCCTACGCGCTGATTGAGGCAGGTCGGGATTCTTTGACCTCCCCGAAGTGATCATCGGCTTTTTGGTTTTAAAATCA
>JBGSVX010000109.1:0-8176 GCA_041752795.1 Terrimicrobiaceae bacterium | reverse complement strand
TCACATCCACCTCTTCACCGGGCTGAATTCCTGACTCCAGGATAATGGTCTCCTCCTCTTTCACGGCCTCACGCAGGGTCAAAATCACATCCTCTGAGACAGCAACAGGGCCTGAGCCAAATCCCACAATTTTCAGAACCCCCCTCGCCGCTTGAATCCGCCGGTGAAAATCAAAAAAATCAAACTTCGCAAAAAGGTAGCATGGGAAAAGCGCCTCCTGAACCCACACCTTCCCGGAACGACGCGCCCTCTGAAACCGGATCATCGGGCAGAAAACATCCAGCCCGAGATCGTGACGCAGCGCCCGGGATGAAATCGCCTCGCTGAGACGTTTGCTCCGGATACAATACCACTGTGGGCCAACGGAGGCAGCGTCCATATTGGTGGCAATGGGATTGGTAACCATTTGGAGACTCAGGGTGAAGGGCGCATCTCAGAAACGTTTTCCACAGAATTATCTCGGACGATTAACGACCGGACGCTCGGAGAATGTTTGTGGTGGAGGCAAAACCGCAGCCACAGGAGTGACAGGATCGGCAGAGCGCGGGGACGCTGTCTCAGACGTCCGGGCCCTCGCGGTCGATTTCGGAGTCGCCTTTGGAGTCGCCTTTGGGGTCGCCTTTGGGGTCGCTTTGAGGTTTGGTTTGGTCATCTGGGGAATTTCCTTCAGAGCTTCAATTTTCACGCGAGCCAGGCCGCGGTCATAGGTTCCCAGTTGTTTTGCAGCGACGACACTGAGATCGATGATGCGGCCTTTGACGTATGGTCCCCGGTTGTTGATTCGAACGATGACCTGTTTTCCAGTTTTGAGATCGGTCACGCGAACTTTCGTGTGGAAAGGTAGTTTTTTATGAGCTGCGGTCATATCTCCCGCTTTGTATCGTTCACCATTTGCGGTGAGCCGGCCTATCCAGCGTCCCCCATACCATGAGGCGATGCCTTCCTGAACGAATGTTGGTGTGGGGGAATAGAGGGCGGCCTTGGGTTGGGGAGCTGCCGGCGTGGAAATCGCCGAGGTGCACCCGCTGAGACAGAAAAGAACCATGCCCGAAACGAGGTGGTGAAGATATCGAAATTTCATACGAGGTCAGTGAAAGGCAAGCAGGGAGAAAGCTTCCTCCGTGAGGTGGTCCGGGGGGCAGTGATTGCTCAGAATAATTTCCTGATAGCTAGTCCGATTGCGAAACCAGGTCAATTGCCTTTTGGCGTAGCGGCAGCTTGCAAGCACCATCGCTTGGAGAGCGTCTTCGCGGGAGATTTCCCCGTCCAAAAAGCGGCAGATTTCCTCAAATCCAATTGCCTGGGCCGCCGTGGCCCCGGCATTGCGCAAGGCCTCCACCTCCTCGATGACTCCTCTTGCAAACTGGGATTCCACATTCTGGGTGATGCGAATTTTTAACTCCTCCCGGTCACGGTTAAGGATTAACCCGCGCTTGTGGTGGGTCATGGTGGATTGGGCACGCCGGGAATCTGAAAGCGGTCGTCCGGTCTGGATCACAATTTCCAAGGCGCGGGTCACACGCCGGGGGTTTTTGATATCAATCGTTTCCATGGCATGAGGATCCAAGGTTTGCAATTGAGCCAGAAGGTCGCCAAGAGGCTTTTGGGACAGGCTGGACCGAAGTTGGAGATCCGGGGGAGGCAGGGGATCAAGGCCCCCAAAGACGGCCTGAAAATAAAGACCAGTTCCGCCAACAAGAATTGGAATCCGGCCGCGTGAGTGGATTTCTTCAAGTTTTTCCGTGGCGAGCGTGGCATAACGAGCCGCGTCAAATCCCACGTCCGGCGGGATAACCCCAAAGAGGTGATGGGGAACCATGGAAAGAAAATCCTCTCCAGGCTGCGCGGTGAGAATGCCCATTCCCACGTAAATTTGGAAAGCGTCCGCACAGACAACTTCCCCTCCAACCCGAAGACCCAGCCGGGCTGCGAAATCGCTTTTGCCGGCCCCGGTGGGGCCGGCAATTGCGATCACCTTGTTATTGTTCAGGTTGTTGTTCAGACTGCTCAGACTGCTCAGACTGCTCAGACTGGGAGGCGCGGTCCTGGCGACGTTCGTCCACCGCCTTGGCTCCGCTCACCAGCAGTTTCCGGCCCATGTATTCCTTGTCGTGCAAGGTCTCCACTGCGCGTAAAGCCTCTTCCACGGTCTGCATTTGCACAAAGGCAAATCCCTTGGAGCGCTGGGTGTGTCGGTTTGAAACAACCTCCACGTTGGCAACAGACCCCACTCCACTGAAAAGTTCCTGCAGGTCACTCTCCGTTGCGTCAAAAGAGAGGTTACCGACATAGAGCCGGGGGCTGGTGACTTCGACGGGCTCCGGCTTGCGGGGAGTGCGCTCTTTCGGGGCACTTTCCTTGGCACGGGCGGGTTCTTTTTCCCGGGCCGCTGCCCGGGGGGTCGAGCCATAGGGGCTGTGAGTAGGTTTGGCTTCCTCAGGCGTTCCACCAAAAAAGGAGGCGATTTTTTGCCAGAGGGTCTTTTTTGCTGGTTTGCTGGAGGTATTGGCTGATGGTTGGGTCCGCTCGTCGCGACGACGGCCCGTTGGGCGGCGGCCTTTGCTGCGCCGCGGTCCCCGTGAACGGGATGGTGTATAATCTTGTGACATTTCTAGTTTGTTGGTTGTGGCGGTGCGGTTTGGAATTTCGAGGAATTCGAAGCAATTCCCACCCCCGCCGGGATCTCCCAAGGCGAATCAATCGCTATCCACAGGACCAAACAGGTCCGGGCTTTCAGCACCATGACCGGCCACTCAGAAAGTCATCAATCGACGTCCCGACGCAGCGCAGCCATTGAGACGAAACGCATTGGGTAAGCTGTAGTTATCATCCAGGTCCTCCCAGGATGCAATCATTAACATTGGGCTCCCAATTTCGGGTGTTTCCGTGCTAGGAAATCTTTTTGGGTTCGGTCATGATAAGTGCCGTGAAAACGAATGTGCTTGGAACCGCTCTGAAATGTTGCTGTAAAGACCCTCTCACCGGTTATTACCGAGATGGGTATTGCCGGACCGGACCGGGAGATCATGGCCTTCACACGGTCTGTGCGGTGATGACCGAGGAATTTCTCGTCTTTTCACGGGACCGGGGGAATGATCTCACCACTCCCATGCCGGAATACGATTTCCCGGGACTGGTTGCCGGCGACAAATGGTGCCTCTGTGTTTCCCGCTGGGCGGAAGCCCTGGAAGCCGGTTGCGCGCCAAAAGTGGATCTGGAGGCCACTCACAGCTCGGCCGTGGAATTTGTGGACCTGGCCGATTTGAAAGGTCACGCCGCTCAATAAAGTCCTCCCCGTTTCCCACATCGCATTGCGGATTGGACAACGGCAAAAACCTGACATATGATCCCTCCTCTTTTATGAACCTCAACAATCTCACCAACTTCATGCCGGACGCAGCTCCCAGTGCCGGATCAAAAAACATTCTCGCCAGTGACGTGAGCGTCAAAGGCACAATCCGCTTCGACAGCGAATTGATTTTTGATGGCAAAATTGAGGGAGAAATCATCTCGGAAGGCGGCCTTCTCACTCTGGGAAAAAACGCCAATGTGCAGGGAGAAGTTAAAACAAAGGCGGTCGTGGTTCATGGCACTGTCACCGGCAATATCACCGTTTCCGAGCGTTGCGAATTGAAAGCCAGCTCCCAACTCACTGGCGATCTGGCTGCGCAGAGAATCATCATCGAAGAAGGCGCGACATTTGTTGGAAAATCCGAGGTGACGCCTAATCGGAGCGTTGGTTCACGCACAGCAACGCCCGCTCCAGCGCAACCGGCCGAGCAACGCAAGAATCAGCCTGCAACAGCTTCCTGATTTTCCTCAATCAGTTCCCTGCGCCATCGGGCACGGGCACATAATTGACGATCACCTTCTGGACTCCCGAAGTAACAAGGGCGGAGTCGACAGCTGCCGCCAGGGTTCCGGCTTGGGTGTTCTCTAACGCCGAGAGGGTCACATTGCCGGAAGAGACTTTGGCGTCATCCGCCAAACCCGCGAGCGAGGAGGCCTTGAGTGCGGCTCGCACACGGCTCAGAATAATGGCATCCTCATAGAGGCCGGGACTTTCTTGTTGGACGGGTTTGTTTGCCAAAAACACAAGGCTTGTTTTGCTGGAGGACTCCAGGTGACCGGAGTTAACAAGTTGGGCCACGGATGCGGCTTGATCCGGGGCCGCGGGCTTGGGAGCAGGCTTGGGGGATGGTTTGGAGATTTGCTCGGGCTTGATAGTCGGCGAGGGTGAAGGCTTGGAAACCGGTTTCCTTGCTGGGGACTTTGGCTCGCTGACCTCGGGAGACGTGATTGCCTTTCTGTGCGAGGTTTGGGAAATTGTGGGGACTGCCTCTGGAGCAGCCTGCGGTCGGGATGCGCAGGAACTCAGGCAAAAACCAGCCGCAATCGCTAAAAAAATTACCCCGACACTTCGCATCCCCGATACATGACATGACCTCACCCGGAATTCAAACAGGTTTCCATTCCCGCATGAGATTAAATGCGGGGAATACGGGGAAATTGGTCAGGCGTCCCTCCGAACGACAACATCCACTTGCTGGCGCAAACGGGCGATTCGTTTTTCCGGAAGAACTCCCCGCCAGGAAACCCCCGGGTAAATGAGAGCATGACGACCAATGATCGAGCCCGGAGAAAGCACGCTGTTGCACCCGACTTCCGCATGGTCTCCAACGATGGCACCAAATTTTTTCAACCCGGAAGCCAATTGCATGCCTTGCGGAGTTGTGACCGTCACCTCCCGACGGTCGAGCCGGACATTGGACAAAATGACCCCGGCACCAAGATGGGCTTTATGACCTAGAATGGAATCCCCGACATAATTAAAGTGGGGAACCTCTGCTCCATTAAAAATCAGGCAATTTTTAAATTCACTGGAATTGCCGGCGACCACCCCATTTCCCAAAATCACGTTTTCTCGGATGTAGCAGCCGCTCCGGATTTGACATCCCTCGCCAATCCAGGCGGGACCTTTGATCATGGCACCATGTTCGATGACTGTGTCCTTTCCCACAAAAACATTCGGGCCAATGTGGGGATTGCCGATGACCCGCCCGAGCATGGCAGGCTTGAGGCGGAATTGGAGATAGGGACCAATTTTCCGAAGGGCCTGCCAGACTTCCTCCACATTCTCAAAAATGACCGGATGGTCAGTTTCTTGAAGGTTCAGAAATTCCGACGGGTGAAAACCAATCACCGGACCGGGTTCTATTTCCTCGGATTGGCTCACTTTTTGGAGTTGATGGCTTCCACCAGTTTGTCCAAATCCTCAGAGGCTTTGCTTCCCGTCTTCAAGTTGCCACGGGCCTCTTCCAAGCTAGGCAGCAGTGCCTTGGCGGCAGCTGCATCCGGCGCCGCAGTAATTTTTTTTCTGAACTGACCCAGCAACTTGGCATCTTCCAAATAGGGCTTTGCCATGGTCTTGTATTCGGCAATCCATGGAAGATCCTTCGGTGGAGGACCGGAGGAGAAGGAACGTAGAAGGGCCTCGGCATTTTCAATATCCCCCAAATCCCAATTGTGCATCGCGAAGGCCAGGAGACCGAACGCATCAAAGTTGCTGCTGGAATACATCCGCGATGTCCGTCCATCTATCGGCTTGTCCGGCTCACTGAGGAGTTTCGAAGATTCCACAAAAAAATTCGCAAGCAAATTTTCCGGTGCCTTGATCGTATAAATATCCGCTTTTTTGATTTTTTCAAAAATCTTTGCAGCCGCGATCCGGTCCCCAGCCATCAGCGTGGCAAGCCCCTCATTCATGAGAGTCCAATTCAAACGGGGCTGCGTGATACCGGGTGTTTTTGAGAGAATCAAAAACGCATTACGGGCGTCGTCGAACTGGCCAGCAGCGACCAGGCTGACAGATTCATTGAACTGCTGGTCAAAGTCGGCCTCAACAAAGCTGGGAGCAGTGGAACTACCCAGCCCCGGAAAAATCGATTCACGATAAATGTAAAGAGCTCCCGCAGCAGCAAGAATCACCACAAGAAGTACAAGCGTAATCCATGCGGTAAAATTCCGTGTTTCTTTCGTTTCCAAAACCACGCGGGCTTTCGGTTGGGGCGGCTTTTTAATGCGCTCGAGCAATTTGCTGCGCGCATAGGAAAGATGCTCGATGAGTTCCTGATACGACGCGTAGCGCTCATCCGCATTTTTTGCGATCATGCGATTGATGACGTAGGCAGTCTCACTGGAAACATCCGGCGCAAAGGCCTGGAGGCTGACCGGCTGGCTCTTAAGTTGCTTGAGCGCGACCATGGACGCCGTCTCTGCCTCATAGGGAGGGCGTCCGGCGAGCGCATGAAACAAAGTGCCGCCGAGACTGTACATATCGCTTCGAAAATCTTCCGGCTGATTGTCCAATTTTTCAGGAGCAATGTAATATGGGGTTCCCCAAATTTCTCCGACTGCGGCAGCGGCCTCATCCATGATGATTGCCAAACCGAAGTCCACCAGTTTGGCGGTATGGGCATCGGCAAAAAGGATATTGCCGGGTTTGATGTCACGATGGATGAGATCTTTTTCGAGTGCGGCCTGAAGCCCCTCGGCAATCTGAATGCCAATTTGTAGAACCTGAATTTCCGGGACCCGTCGCTGAAGAGTCAGTAAATCATCCAGAGACGCGTTCGGAATAAGTTCCATGGCCATATAAAATTGGCCGTGATCCTGACCGAATGAAAAGACCTTCACCACATGGGGGTGATTAATCGAGGCGGTGATTCGGGCCTCGGAGGCAAGTTTCTCACGCTCTTGAGGGCTGCTTGCGAGTTCCCTTTTGAGAACTTTTAACGCGACGTGACGGTTCAAATTGCAATCCAGTGCCTTGAACACCTGGCCCATGCCGCCCTGACCGATCAATTCCTGGAGTTTGTAATGGTTGAACTGTTTGCGGGCGCGAAGGGCCTGACCGCAGCTCGGACAGTGGATTTTGGCAAAAGGATCCTGCAAGCTGACATCCATGAGCGTGCCACATGCCGGGCAGGCCTCCAGGAGTTGGCCCTCGACGGCCGCCTCGTGAAGAGGGGAATCTGGAAGCACGGGGACGGAGTCCAAAAGCTCTGGTTCTTCTGGAACGGCGGGCTCTCCAGATTCTTCGGAAAGCTCCGTTGCGTCTTGATCGGGATCTACGATTTGGGAATCCTGAGGGTCA
Source organism: Terrimicrobiaceae bacterium (assembly GCA_041752795.1). Taxonomy (GTDB): domain Bacteria; phylum Verrucomicrobiota; class Verrucomicrobiia; order Chthoniobacterales; family Terrimicrobiaceae; genus JAJTZA01. The sequence goes on along the minus strand of JBGSVX010000109.1, from coordinate 1,020 downwards.
GAGGGGGATTCGGAATCCGTGTTGTCTGGCTCGGCGTTCTGTTGCGGTGCGGAAGGCATTTTTGAGGGAAACGTTTGAGTTATCAGAAATCTGAAGTTTGTGCCATAGAGAAAGTCCCGGAATATGGGCTTGCTTCGCATGCGGATTTTTCGATAGGAGTATTCACATAATCCCATGAACTTCCTATTCCTCGCAGGTGGTGCCTTCCTTGGCGTTGTTGCAACTCAGCCCGAGCCGGATCTGATCAACCACACACTTCGTGGTGAAAAAGTTCCCGCGAAGGAGGTCGTTTGTCGCAACCGCTGGGGCACTCTCATGCTTCCCGACGGCAAAGGCGGTTACTCGTTGATCTCACCGATTAATCAGGACTTCATTGACTTCAGCCTTGTGCAGCCTCCCAAGTCCCGCATGGAGGCGTTCCGCCCGTCTGGAACTGTGGTGACTCCTTGAGAACATTTTTCTCCTCGAGGTTTGCCAGAATGAAGGTGTTCCGATTTGCCAGTTTGTGGTTTCTTGGCACCCCGACCCTTCTTTGTGCAATCGCTGGCGTCCTCTCCGGGTGTTGTGGCTCTGCGCCAGAACTCGCACAGCCCCCCGAGCCGATCCTGCCATTGGACCGCCAACTCGCAATTTTTGCCTCCGCGCACAATAGTCAGAATTTTAATGCCGTTGCCTCCGGCTTTTCTTCAACGGCCTCCGTAAAGTCTCCCGCCATGCCAAGACGTGGGACATCAAAAGATTATATGACCGCTTTGATAGCGGAGCCATTCCGCATGGAAATCTCGGATACGGAAATTTTGTTTGCCAACAATATTGGAGCCAAGACCCGGAGTCGGGTGAAGCTTTCTTCGCCGGCGAGGTATTCCCTGGATGAGCCGCTCGAGGTGCTCTGGAAATTTGAGAATGGCCAATGGAGGGTTCAGGAAATCGATTTTCCGGCATGGCCACCCTTTGTAGGAAAATGGAAAAAGGCCGGTCAGCGTGGGGAATCTTCCATAGAGTTGCGCTTGATTCCGGGTG
>JBGSVX010000108.1:0-3478 GCA_041752795.1 Terrimicrobiaceae bacterium | reverse complement strand
CCGGGTGATATCATTCCGCAATTCATCGAGCGTGTAGCCCACTGCGAGTTTGGCGGCAATTTTTGCAATTGGAAATCCGGTCGCTTTGCTTGCGAGTGCGCTCGAGCGTGAGACACGGGGATTCATTTCGATGACGACCATGCGTCCGGATTTTGGACAAACGGCAAATTGGATATTGCTTCCGCCGGTTTCTACGCCGATGGCGCGAATGACCGCGAAGCTGGCGTCGCGCATGGCCTGAAATTCTTTGTCTGTGAGCGTCTGGGCCGGGGCGACCGTGATGGAATCTCCGGTGTGCACGCCCATGGGGTCCAAGTTTTCAATCGAACACACGACGACACAATTGTCGGCGCGGTCCCGCATGACCTCCATCTCATATTCCTTCCACCCCAGAAGGGATTCTTCGATGAGCACTTCGGAAACCGGCGAAAGGTCCAGGCCGCGACGAACAATTTCTTCCAACTCGTCACGGTTGTAAGCGATGCCACCACCCGCTCCTCCCAACGTGAAGGCCGGTCGCACAATCACCGGGAAATGCCCGATATCCGCCGCGATGGAACGCGCTTCTTCCAACGTGCGCGCGACGCCGGAATCGGCACAATCCAAGCCGATCTCCAGCATGATTTCTTTGAAGAGCTGACGGTCTTCACCCCGGCGGATTGCCTCGGCATTTGCACCAATCAGCCGGGCGCCATGACGCTCCAGCGCCCCATTTTCCACGAGGGCCATTGCCGCATTGAGAGCGGTCTGACCGCCAAGGGTCGGCAGGACCGCATCCGGCTTTTCCTTTTCGAGAATTTTTTCGATGACCTCAGGCGTCACCGGCTCGATGTAAGTCGCATTCGCAAACTCGGGATCGGTCATGATCGTTGCCGGGTTTGAGTTCACCAGAATCACTTCATAGCCCTCCTCTGCAAGGGCCTTGCAGGCCTGCACGCCGGAATAATCGAACTCGCAGCCTTGTCCGATGACAATCGGGCCGGAACCAATGAGAAGAATTTTGTGAATCGAGGTGTCTTTGGGCATGGAAGAAAAATGGTGGCAACGATATCTACATGGGACTCCGCCGTGCTGGCAATGGAAACGCGTGCGACCCCGCAGGAATCTGAAAATTACCGGCTATGGGTTCGACTGCTTTTTGGAATAAAATTGGATGGCGGTCACGAGATCAACGGCCCGTTGAAGCACGGTGTCCTTGGGCGGCGCGGTGGCGCGCGATTTTTGCATGCTCTGAATTCCGTCAATTTCGGGATTCGTATTTGCAACAAGTGACGCCTCATTCATGCGGCGCTTTTCGGTTTCAAAAACAAACTGACTGATCCCCTTCTCCGTGCTTTCGCGAAAGATTTGTTCCTGCACATCGGCGGGAAGAGAGATTGCGATATCGGGTTTGACGCCACCGGGAAACAGCGTGCCGCCTTTGGGAAGGAGCACCTGGGCCACGGCGACCTTGAGGGAAGCGCCCGCCAGAGGCACGACCTGATACTCCAGCGCAGCACCGGCCGTGTCCGATCCGATGATCATTGCGCCCGCATTCGAGCGCAGGGTCGCAGCCAGCGCCTCCGCGCCGCCGGATGTCCGGGAGTCGGTCAGCACAATCACCTGGCCCTCAAAAACCGGGTCCTGATTGGATGTGAAAATGCGTTCCTGTTTTGCGCTGGGTTTTTGAAGGGTGAACAACAACTTGCCGCGGGGACTCAGCCGCCGGGCAAAATCTGCAGTGGTTTCCAAATCCCCCGAGGTCGTCACGCCCCGCAAATCCAAAATCAAAGCATCCACGCCTTTTTCCACGAAACTTTTCAACGTGGAATCAAGCTGGGAAAGCGCATTGGAATCCAGTGTCCCCGGCCGGATATAGCCGATGTGCGCATCCAGGATTTCGGAGAGATACGGAAAGGGAGGCATTCCCGTGGCTGCTCCGTCACCGGGAACGATCGCGAGGCCTGCACCCTGACGAATCAGCAACCCCTCCAGGGCTGCGCGTCGCAGGCCGGCCTCATTTGCCACGGAACCATCCAAAAATGAACCTTCGACAGCCTTCAAGGCCTTTTGAACGTCCTCATCGCTCAGCCCGTCAACCAGCTGGCGCCTCGTGGGCGGCGGGGTTGGTTCAGGCGTGGCAACAGGCACAGCCTTGGCTGGAGTCGGCGTAGGCGTGGGCTCTTCGGCAGCCAGGGAGCCTGCGAAGAATAGGAGCCCGCAATAAATCAGGAACTTCATAAGTTGCTATTCTCACCATGAAATGGCGTGGGGTCAAAGCGGATGTTTGTGGCAGAGCTGAGACAAAGAGGGGGATTCCACTTGAGTTTCAGGCTGGTTTTGAGACGATTGAACAGTGGAAAAAATTTTGGGAAAACGCCCGCTTGCCGAATTTCGGAACAGGGAAAACCCTTGGAAAAATGCCTCCTACCTTGAACGTTTGACAGCTGCGACCCTCATCGTTTTTCCCGAATGCAAAAATGAACCCTCTCAATCAAAATTTCCACGATTTCATCGAATTACTCGAGCGAAATGACGTTGAATATTTGGTTGTTGGAGGTTATGCGGTGGCACTGCATGGATTCCCACGCTACACAGGGGATATTGATTTTTTCGTAGCAATCTCTGAACAAAATGCGGTGGCTCTTCTCAACGTTTTTGAGCAATTCGGCTTCGGCGATCTCGGATTAAACTCCTCGGACTTTCTTCGTGAGGATTTTGTCGTGGAAATCGGGCGGGAGCCGCAAAAAATTCAAGTACTTACCGGCATTGATGGCGTTTGTTTTGAGGACTGCAAATCAAAGGAGGTCATTGTAGATATCAAAGGGCTTCCTGTTCGATTCATGGACAAAGACAATCTCATTAGAAACAAGCGGGCGTCCGGACGGCCAAAAGACCTTATTGATTTGGATGTTTTGGAAAACTCCTGAAAAATTGCACAAAAAAACCCTCCCTGCTCACGCAGGGAGGGTTTTTTGTTTAAGTTAGACTCGTTGGATTAGAACGAGAACACGACTTTCGCGCCACCCCAGAAGGTGTTTGGGCGGGTCGTGCCGAACAGGTTTTCCCAAGCGTAGCTGTAGGCACCATAACCGGCAACGGTGATCGTGTCGTTGATTGCCCAAGGAACGCTGATACCAACCTGGAGATCGTTTGCACCAACGAATTGGTTCAAATTTTGATCGAGGTTGTAATCGAAGTTCGTTCCGAAGGAGATCCATGGGTCGATCGAGACCGCGTCGCCGATCACTGGAATGCTACCAGCAACTTTGGCGAGCAAGTAGCTCGTGGCCGAATCTGCAATCCCGTTATCATCGAGGTTAGGACCAAGATTGAAGAAGTAGGACAGAGACGGTGTGATCGTCATGAATCCGAGGTCGAAGGTATACGCCGCCGACACATTCAACTCATGCGAGTAGAGCGGAGCGCTCCAAACGTAGTAGAAGATGTAACCCAAGCTCAACGAGAGGTCGCCGATGGTGTGGGTGTAGGTGGTGTA
>JBGSVX010000107.1:0-3751 GCA_041752795.1 Terrimicrobiaceae bacterium | reverse complement strand
TGAGGTATAAAACCGGAACGAGTCTCACCAACCGGGCAAAATGAAAACCCGTCATTTGGAGCACCGTTGGTTTTCCATCCCCATGCATGCGACAAAGAGTGCCTGTGACTAGAAACCCACTGATGATAAAAAAGACAGTGGGTGCCACCGGTCCCCAATCAAACCAAGGCCCCGGCTTGATCCCGAAATGATGGAGCATCACGCCGAGAATGGCCAGGCCCCGGAGTCCATCCAGTCCGGCCAGTCGCTGCTTTCCATTGTGTGCGGCTTCGGCCGCGCAATTCCCGATCTCCATGCGCAAGGGATAGACGCATTTGTTTCCGATTTATTCAATCCCGATCCGGCTTTTTCAAAAAAAAGTCGGCGGAATCCTGGGATCAGCCTGCAAACACAGTTGCAGCCCAGCGCAAGTTACCCCATAAAGGAACCATGATCGATGCCATCGAGCGATTGCTTGCCCTCCAAGACCGAGACCAACGGCTCCGCGCCCTCCGCATGGAGCAGGAACAAATTCCTTCAGAACGCAAACTCCGCGAAAAGCAGCTCGCCGATTGCGCCGCCCGCTTGGAATCCGCAAAATCCCGGCTCCGTGAAATCGAAGTCGAAAAAAAGAATCTGGAAATCGAAATTGGCACCAAGCGCGCCGCCATCGACCGCTACAAAAATCAACAACTTCTAACTCGCAAAAATGAAGAATTCACCGCGCTGACCCACGAAATCGAGGCCAGCGAAAAAGGGATTTCTGCCACTGAGGACAAAGAAATTGTTTTGATGGAGGAAGCCGAGGCGCTCAACCCCAAGATTCAGGCAGCTGAAGCGGAATATGCCACGGAAAAAGCGCGAATTGACAAGGCCCTTGCGGCTCTCGCCTCAAAGATCCCCAATTTGGAGTCTCTCATCAAAGACCTGGAAGTCTCCCGGGCCGAGGCCGCATCCGGTATTGATGAGGACCTTGTGGACACTTATCAGCGCATCTTCAAAAGCAAAGGCGGAACCGCCGTCGTTCCCCTCGATCACGAAGTCTGCACCGGCTGCCACATGAAAGTCACCAGCCAGACCGCTCTGGAAGTTCGCGCAGAAAAAACTATCGTTAATTGCCCAAACTGCGCAAGAATCCTCCACCTGCCGGGGTAGGCCTGGGTATGATTAAAATTGGGTGAGGTTCAAGGGGCAGCGCCGAAGGCGCTTGAATTCGGTGCGAGCCGAGGATGGGTTACATTTTAACCCGGGCGGATGGGTTACACGGACTGGGGGCCGCACCCCCTGATCGGCCCCAGTTGAGCGTAGCCCACTGATTGTGGAAAGTTGGTGTCATTCCTATTTGTTGGGAAACATTATTCGCAACGGGCGGGACGCACCGTTCCCCCTGTCTCACTCACGTTGCAATCATAACAGGGAAGGGGCGCATCTCCGAAGACTGCAAAATTCATTCAAGGCGACTTTGCCACAATTTTTTGGTGAAGACGCCAGAGACGGCGTGCCTCCATTTTTCCTCGTGTGTGCATATCAACCGGTGGAGCGACATCTTGTTTTTCGGGTTTGTCGAAAGCCAGCAAACCCGGCTAGGGTGGCTCGACTTCGTGTTTATGGAAGAACAACCAACTTCGCTGCCCCCGGATGGCAAAGTGCCAGATGCAGGCACCAGGCAGCCGTTCCGGGTATTTTCGTTTCCGGGCGCTGGTTTTGACACGGTGTTTCACATGGGGGTGGTGCATGCGCTTCTCGTGACCCGGCGTCAGGCACCGGACATGGTGGCCGGGCTTTCGGTGGGGGCGATTACGGCGGCAGTCCTTGGCGACGTGCTGACCATAGGATCGGGTTCTGGCAAGTCGGATAAAGAAATCGAGGAAGCGCAGGTGGCGCGATTCAACGAACTCCTTGAGGCGTTTCGCAATGCTCCCAACACGGTGCTGAAGGGCTTTTTTCCAGATCCTCTGGAAACAAACTCATCTCATGCGTTGAAGCCGGTCGAACTGCCGAGACATTTCCAAGAGGAGCGCGAAGGCCGGGGGGTGGCGGTGGCCAGTCGCACCGGGTTGATTCGCCTCTTCGATCAGGTGTTGCGGATCAAAGTGACGGTGAAGTTGGTCGCGCAGTTGACGCGGGTTCTCATGGGATGGAATGCCGCCGGTGAGATGGCGTCTGCCGCACGCTGGCGCAAGCGCGGGGGGTTGTTGCTGAAACTTTGGTGGCTGATCGCGAGAAACCTTGTTGCGTTGGCGATGCCGGTGAGCCTCGTGGCCGGGATTCAATTGAAGGATATCCTCGGCATTAAGCCGGCCAAAGTCGCTGCCGGTGTTGAGGCGGGTCACATTATTTTCAACCGGGGAGCATGGTTGCGTCAGACAAGGGATTTTGTGATCTGGCTTTTCCTTGGTTTCCTTCCGCTGGTGCTGGGCCTGGCTGTTATTCCGGGTCTGCTTCTTGGCGGGTTGGCGATGTGTCTCTGGCCGGGATGGACCGATATCCTTTGGGCAGAAGCGGGCATGCTCTTTCTTGGTGGGATGGCCCTGTTTGCATGGGGTTCACTATTTCTCCGCAAGAATGGCTTCAGCAATTTGCTGAAACATTTCCAGATTTTCAGTGACCTCGGGGACTCCCATGCGCTCAAGGAGGCCCTTGTTCAGAGCTTTGATCCCGGGTATTACGGAGAGTTCCGTTTCGACGAAAGTGTTCGGCGTGCGTTGAAGGGTGAACGGCCGGGCCGGGGCGAAACGCAAAACCGAAAGTCCCTCGCCGGATACAATCAGGGTCACCATGGAATCATCGTGGCGCCCATTGCCGCGAACCTCGGAACCGGCCAACTCGAATCGCTGCCTGCCACCACCTCTGTCGTGGACTCCCTTATGTGCGCGTGTGCATGGGCCCCATATTTCAAAGCCCAAACGATTCCAACTCAAAATGGGCCCGCCACGTTCATTGACGGCAACAGTGTTTCCAAGGACCCCATCGTGCCAGTCTTTGAGGAAGCCTGCCGTCAGGTCGCCGATCGCCCGGAGAAACACTGGAACTCCCTTCGCGTCATTTCAGCACCACTCCTGCCGGTTAAGAGGGACGCTGGTTCACAAAACTCCGAACCAATCACCGGTCTCGTGGACGTCGCGCTCCGGGCCACTGACCTTCAGCGGTATCAGGACATGCTCCTCGATAAGGGACTCATTGATCGATTGAACCGTGCTCTGAATGGCAAGCCGGCCACGATCACTGATGAAACCACAATCGGCGAAACGTTCTTTCCCGCGAAAATCCGCCTCGTCGCGCCGGAACGTCCTCCCCGGCTGAGTCTTCGCCTGATGCAAGCCGGCTCCGCAGCGAAACAACGCGAACTAATCGGCATGACCGTTGCCGATGGGTGCCGTGCGATGATCGAACGTTTGGTTACTGATGCGTTGCCGGATACTCGAACGCCCGAAGAGCGCCGCCTGCTTCTTGAGCCCGACGAGGAAACTCCCGACGAATGGCCTCACCGCGAGGCGGCCCGCACGGCCTCTCTCCGGGATGCGGTCGAGACGCTTCGAAAAAATGGGGAAACCCTGATGCGCCCCGATGGGATTGAATTCGTTTCCTGCCGCAAACTACTCGCGGCATGGGGCGGTTTGCATTCTCTGCCGGGAAGTGCCCCCACGGACAAAACCAATCCCCTCGCCGGCCCGGGCGTTTCCGAAGTGTGCCGTTTCTGCGTGAGTTGCCGGTCAGAGCCAGCAGCAAGCAGCGACGAATTGCGGCAACACATCCGCCTTCCCCGGATCAC
>JBGSVX010000106.1:0-2630 GCA_041752795.1 Terrimicrobiaceae bacterium | reverse complement strand
TGTCGGTTATCACCCCAAAACGGGTGGATAAACCGACTCGTATAATTACTTGTTAGACAGAGAAATGAATCCGCCTCCGCTGCTTCCAAGAGAGTCCGCGCTGACTACATACGGTTACTGCGGCCTGCTGCTGCTGCCAATACTAACGGCATGGATCTTCGCGCTTATATTTCTGAGCCCGAAGGTGGGTGTTATTTGGACTCAAGCTGGCCTCGACGGAAAGCGCCCTGACTTTCTTATGCAGATTTCGGAACACGTCTTCCATAGTGGGAGGTTTGTTGCTGGGGGTGTTGTTCTTCTGTTAGTTGGCCTTGAGCTGAGATCTCAGTTGTGGAGGACTCGTCTGCGAAAGCCGATCGCTTACGGCTTCGTGGCCCTATCCCTATGCGGTATTCTCGTCGGCTATGCCTCCATTACCGTAGCAGCGCTCTTAGCGGTTCCCATTCATATCGAGACAGCGAAACAACTGAGCACGGAAGTCGAACCTGGCGCTCCAGGGAGCGCTCCTTCGTCGCGTCCCTGAGCTTTGTCGTTGGGCAAAACAGAAATGATACGTTCGTTTGTGCAGTATTTGGCGATGCATCGGGAGGGATGTCTTGCCGTGTTCAACAGTAACGCGGGCCGATACTTCGCCCCGTTCGAGCGAGGCCTTTTCGCAGAGTTCCTCCAAGCTCGAGCGTTCTCGGAGCCGTTTTTTGTGCTGCTCGAGTCGGAACGGGTGATCGGATGCGGCGGCTACTATCGCCAGGATGGCACCATCTACCTGAACTGGGGAATGATTGAGCGCTCACAACATGGAATTGGGCATGGACAATTCCTACTTGATCGGCGAATTGAGCAGATCCGAACCGAGTGCGTTGGTCTGCCCATTCGAATCGAGACAACACAGCACACGCAGGGGTTTTTTCAGAAGAACGGCTTCGACGTCATCTCTTGCGCTCCAGATGGCTTTACTGCCGGTTTGGACAGGGTGGAAATGGAAAGAGAGGCCGAACCAGTTTGTGTAGCCAACTCAGCAAAGCTGCGTTGCTGACGAAGAACGTAAGATGTCCTCCAGGTCTTCGAGATGTGCGAGGATCGCTTCGCGGCCATAGAAAGTCTTGCTACGTCCCGTCTTCCTGGCCAGACGGTCAAGGCAATTCCCGGTGTGTGCATTGAGTCGAATGGCAAGCATGGAGACAAAACACGTAGAGCAATCGGGCTTTCGTCTTCTCGAAATTTCAAAAATCCCATTGATCGGGAGAAGTGAACCGGGCAGTCTGTGTCATGTCATTTTTGAAACGATATTTCCCGTTTCTGGGGCTGACCATTTTGGCGGGTATTGCCTTTGCAGAACCCCCGGCTGCCGGGATTCCCGAACCGCCATCTTCCACGAATTCGACGTTTGAAACTCCGAAAGTTTGGCCTGCCACGGCGTTTCTTCCCAATGCGCATCTGCCGGGCAATGGTTGGAGGATTGACCCGGTGGTTTCGAATGATGGCATTTACAACACGTGGGGGGTCTCCTCGCAGATCGGGCCGTTTCAGGTCACCGGCAATGAGCGGCTGATTGAGTTGTTGCGCGAGATTGAGGCAACGATCCGTTTGCAGGAGATCAGCAAGGGAAAAGAGTTCGCCATGGGACTTGCGGATGCCGGCAAGGAAAAATGGGACTCGGTCGTTTATGTGGCGAAGGACCCGGTCGGGACAGTCACAAAACTCCCTCAGGGTGCCAGTCGGTTCCTTGGCCGCGTCGGAAACACCATGAAGCACACGGTGCAAGGCAAGCTGGATATCGACACCAAGGCCAAACCCGAGGACACCATGCGGAACCTGCTTGGAATGGAAAAAGCCAAGCGACTCATTGCCGCCGAGTTGGGGGTCAATCCCTTCAGTCACAATGCCGCCCTCCAACGTGTTTTGAACGAGGTCGCCGCTGTGCGGGCCTTCGGAAAACTCACGGTGAATGTGGGCTCCATGGTGGTTGTGCCGGTAACTGCGGGATGGGTGATGACCGTAACCAATGTGGCCAGTTCCCTCACCAAGGAGCAGATCGCCTCCGACCCAAAGGAACTGGCGGCAGCAAACAAAACGCGGGCGCTTGCGATGGGAATCACGGTCGCCTCGTTTGAAGCCCTCAATTCCAATACCCATTACGACCCGTGGACCCTCACGGCCATCTGGAACAGTCTCACCACTCTGGGACCTGTGAAATCCACAGGTTTCGTGGACCTTGCGGCCTCTGCCACCAGCGATCTTGACGCCTTCTATTTCCTGAGAGTGGCTCAAATCATGGCAAATCTCCAGGCCCGCGGCGCCAATATCGTGGAACTTCTCCCCCTTCCCTACACGGTGGCTTGTGTGCAGAAGGACGGTTCCCTCCTGCTGCCCCTCTGGCTCGACTATGCGATTTGGACCCCCGAAGCCGAGGCCGCTGCCATGGAATTTCAGGCTCTCAAAAAAGCCCGGAATGCTCCCCGCGCGGTTGTTGTCACCTCCGGAGACTTCAGCCCGGACGCCGCCAAACAAATCCGCCAGCTAGGCATCGAGATTCTCCCCCATGCTCAAGTGGCGGGAGCCAGATAACCCCGCAATCGATGGAAAGAGTCAGAAAATCCCTCCTCAAATCCCTGAAATTCGTAGTGAGTTTG
>JBGSVX010000105.1:0-2112 GCA_041752795.1 Terrimicrobiaceae bacterium | reverse complement strand
GTATTGCGCAGGAGGAAATACACGGTTTCTTCCGGGATGTTGGCATACCAAATGAGCATGTATTGGCTGAACGAGATGTAGGCCCAGAAGATCGTGAACGCCAGCATGAGCTTGCCCATGATGTGGTAGTGTTCCATCGTGATGATGCCCTCGAAGTATCCGGCTGCTCGGAGGGCCGTGATAATCAGCACCAACACGCACAGTGAGCTCAGGGCCGTACCCGAAAAAATGTAAACCCCCCACATCGTGGAGAACCAATGGAAGTCGAGACCCATTAGCCAATCAATGGCGGCAAAGGTCAGACACACTGCAAAAAGCAGGCCGCTGGCGAAGGTCACGCGTCGGCTCAGAACGGTGTAACGAGGAGAGCCGTCTTTGTCTTGGGCAATCGAAAAGCTGCGCAGGAGCGTCGAGCACACCACAAAAAACACAAAGTAAAACCCGGCCCGAAACCAAAAAAATGGCACGTTCAAATACGCGGCCTTTTCGTGAAGAAGGGGATCATTCGCGTATTTGGGGGTCATCCATTTCCACAACTCGGGAGCCACGAAAACGAACGGGATGAATAGAACCGCCATCACAAGAAGCAGGCTCGCGAGGTTTTCCATCTGACGACGCACGACCACGCTCCACTCGGCATCCACGGCGTGATGAACGAGGATCCAGAACAGACCGCCCATCGTGATCGTGAAAAAGAACGTGTAGCCGAACAGGTAGGAGAACGCGAACTGCCTGGTGTTCGTGAAGGCGCCGACTCCCAGGACGGCGAAGGAGACAACCGCCATGGCAATGAGCAGGAGGAAATTTCCCCCCACATGTTTGTAGTCAAAGTATTGAGGTTTTACCTCGGTGTGGGAATGTTCGCTCATCGTGTCGCCTCCAGTTTGGCGCGTTCTTCCGCCGGCACATCCGCGATGGTCGCGCCACCTTGGGAAATTTGCAGGGCACGCAGGTAGGCAACAATCGCCCACCGGTCAGGCACCGGGATTTTGTCACCATAGCCCAACATGGTATTTTTGCCGTTGGTGATGGTGTTATAAATTTCTCCGTCGGACATGGTGCGAAGGCGATCTTGATGGAGGCTGACGACGGTCGCCACACCAAATTGTTTGGCCATGCCATTTCCTGCGCCGGTTTCACCGTGGCAAACCGCACAAAAGATTTTGAAACGTTCCTGACCGCGGGCCATGAGAGCTTCATCCGCAGGAACTGGCAAGCCGGTGCCCCACTGGTTGCCCATTTTTCCGCTTTGCATGTAATCCGGCGCCCCACCGAATTTGATTGTTTTGTAGGGGCTGGTTGAAGCACCGGTCGAACCGTCCACGGGTTTGTGAAGTGGCATCGCGTAACCCATCGGCACGGTGTTCGCAACCGGCTTGCGGTTGCCCAACCCATTGGCAAAAAAGTTCGAGGGATCCTGGGCTTTCACTTTGGGCTGACGGTCCATGTCCGGGAACAGCTCAATCGGGGGTTGGGTGAACTTCTGACCACGGAAACCTGCCATGGCAATAATCACAACAATCACAAAACCAAAAGTGAGAAAAAAGTAGCGTAACATGGCTTAATCTCCGTGGATTTTGGTGATGCGCGTTCCGCCCAGAGACGTCAGGAATTCTGCAATTTCGCCCTCGGAAAATTTCGGGTCAGCAGCTTCGATGGCGGCGTAAAATTTGTCTTCCGTGACCTTTTTGAAGCGATCCCAATTGAAGAGCGGATGGTTGTGGCGGGGGAGACCATTGAGGATCAGCATTCCAAAGAGTGCGGTGAATGCTGAGAACAACACGGTGAGCTCAAACATGATCGGGAAAAAGGCGGGAACGGTCATCAGATCCGTCGGTTTGCCGGCCACGATGAGCGGATAAAGGAATGTACTGGGAATGAAGGTCAAACCCGCAGCGGTGATAAACCCGGTGAGTCCGCCACAAAAGACCAGCACACCAAGAATCGAGCGCTTCATACCCATCGCATCGTCCATTCCGTGGATCGGGAACGGCGAAAACACATCAAATTTTTTGTAGCCTGCATCGCGCAGTTTTTCGGCGGCATGATAGAGGTCGGAGGCAGAATCAAATTCCGCAACGACTCCATACACTGGCAACTTGGGATCTCCGG